>NZ_JBRREI010000053.1:0-31301 GCF_056760195.1 Stenotrophomonas sp. STEN020 | reverse complement strand
CTCGCGCTCCGGGGAGGCCGGCCCGGTCCCCGCCGCCCCTTCCGCCCCTTTCCCATTCGCCCCCCCCCCCCCCCCCCCCCCCCCCCCCCACTACAGGGAATTCTCCAGCTGAAAGCGCCGGCAGAAGCTGCCCTCTCCCACTTCCCAGGAGAGGGCTTCAATCAAAGGCCCTTGGCCCTTGGGGTCACAAATACCGTGATTTCCTCGCGGTCGTGATACAGCTGCTTGGCGCGGATCGTCAGCGGCTTGTCGGCCTTTTCGGCAAACAGATCCAGGCACAGGCGCGTCTCATCCCAGCGCTTTTTCATCGGCAGCTTGAGGTTGAAGATGGCGTGCTTGCACCAGCCTTCGCGCAGCCAGGTGCCCATGCGCTCGGCAACGCGGCGTGGCTGTTCGACCATGTCGCAGACCATCCAGTCCAGCGGGGTTTCCGGCTGCCAATGGAAACCATCGGCACGCAGATGTTCGACCAGACCGGTATCCAGCACATGCTGGCGCAGCGGGCCGTTGTCGATGCTGTTCACGCGCAGATGCTGACGGGTCAGCACCCAGGTCCAACCGCCGGGCGCAGCGCCCAGATCGGCAGCGCGCATGCCCGGCACCACCAGCGCTTCACGCTCTTCCGGCGTGAGCAGGGTCATGAAGGCTTCTTCCAGCTTCAAGGCTGAACGCGAGGGCGCATCCGGCAGCAGCTTCAAACGCGGAATGCCCAGCAGCCACGGTGCGCTGTCGCGGGTGTCGGAGACGCAGACGAAGGCATGCGTGCCATCGACGAACACCACATGCAGGCGCGGCAGCTTGCCGTTGGGTTTGTCGGTGAGCAGGCCGCCTTTGCGCAGCGCCGGGCGCAGCGCATTGCCGAAGGCGCGGGCCAGGCCGGCCAGCGGCTTACCGGCGTCCGAGTCGGGGTGCTCAACCCACAGATCACCAAACCGCTGCTGGCCTTCCAGCGCGGCGATGATCGGAGTGATGCGATCCGTGGCATCGAGCTGCGGCAACTCGGCCAGAATCCGCAGCTTCTGGCGGGCGAAGATCAGCTCGCGCCAGGGCAGGCGCTGGTCCAGCGTTTCGGCCTCGTCGGTGACGAACACCACGTAGCCATCGTTGCGCTGGGTGCGGGCGTAACCGGCAATGCCGGCGTGACCCGCGCGATCGTTCAATTCGCCGGCCAGTTCCGGTTCAAAGCCTTGGCGGCAGTAGCAGAGCAGGCCGGTCATGGAAATCCTTGGTTTGTTGCGGGTGGGCTTCCTTCTCCCACCGGGAGAAGGGGCCTCGTAGGGGCGGATGAGGGGCGGCGAAGACTTGCGCAGCTCAGATCATGCGGCCTGCTGGACCCTCACCCCAACCCCTCTCCCGCAGGCGGGAGAGGGGCCTGGAGAATCAGTAGCGTGCGCCGTCGTTCTTGCCGTAGCTGTGCAGCACGGCGCGGGCGTCGTCGCGGTTGATGCCCTGTACGACCTCGATGCCACGCTTGTTCAGCTCGCCGGCCCAATCGGCGGGCAGCGGACCTTCGTCAAACGGTGTGAGTTCTTCCACGTCGGCGGCGCAGGCGCCGATCAGCAGGCGGTCGATACCGGCCCAGACGGTGGCGCCATAGCACTGACAGCAGGGCTGTGAGGACGTAGCCAGGGTGATCGGCGACAGCAGCGCGTTCAGGCGCGGGGTGTTGAGCTTCTGCTGGGCCAGCATATAGGCCATGTTTTCAGCATGTGCCAACGAGGTGGCGTGCGGCACCACGCGGTTGACCGCGGCGACGATCACCTTGTGGTCCGGGCCGAATACTACCGCGCCGAATGGGCCGCCACTGGCATGTTCAACGTTCAGGCGCGACAGCTCGATGGCCAGCGCCACCTTGTCCGCATCGCTGGTATAGGCGCGGTCGCAATCGACGGCGTCGTGGATCCAGACGGGGAGGGTGAGGTGAACCTGAGCGTGCAGCATGGCGATGACCGGCGTTATGGAAAAAACGTTGCCCAGTTTAGCGGACTGGGGCGGCGCCTGAGCGTATCCGCAGGGATTGTTCATTTGTGAGCGTGGCGGCTGAAATCCGGCGCGGCCAGCGTCAGGCGACATTGTGTGCTCGTCGTGCTGCGGGCGGCCTGGACTGCCGACTTGGCGAGGGGGCGATATGGATGGATCTGCAAGGCCATGGAGCGCATCCCGTCGAGGGCAGGGGCCGCTCACTCACGAGTACGGACACAAGAACCGAGGGAACAGGAAGCCTCGGGTCCTGCGTTCTCAGGCTGCAGCCATCACGCAAGCCGAGAAGCTTTGTCCATGCCCTCCAATGGCGCCAATTGACAGCCTATGTGTCCAGTTTGGGAGGGTTGCGAGCGTTGCCAACAATCTGTAACAGCCCGCTGCGAAGGTCGATGAAAAGGCCTGCGATGCTCTTCGAATCGCGATCGGACGCGTGGAAACAGGAGGATTTTGCATGTACCAGCGCTTGTTGAACGAGAAGTTGGTTGGCTTGAAGGAATCCGGGCAATACCGGACCTTCGTGACGTTGAGCAGGATATGCGGACAGTATCCACTGGCGCAGCTGGAGGCGGGAGACCAGCGACAAGTAGTCGTGTGGTGCAGCAACGACTACCTGGGCATGTCCCAGCATCCCGCCGTTCGCCAAGCAATGCACGAAGCGATAGACACCTATGGTGCCGGATCAGGCGGTTCCCGCAACATTGGGGGAACTCACAGGCTGTGTAACCAGTTGGAGCGCAGCCTGGCCGACTGGCATGGCAAAGACGCGGCCTTGGTTTTTCCGACAGGCTTCAGCTCGAATGATGCGACGTTGCAATGTTTGCTCCGACAAATCCCGGATTGCGTAGTGATCAGTGATGAAAGGAATCATGCGTCGATCATCAACGGCATCCGTTCGACGTCCTGCGTGCGTAGGGTTTTCCGCCACAATGACGTGGTTCAGCTGGAGGAAATACTTGCTCAGTACCCGAGTGAGCGACCGAAAATCGTCGTGTTCGAGTCGGTGTACTCCATGGACGGGGATGTGGCGCCTATTGCGGAGATCGTGGCGCTGGCCCGTCGCTACAAGGCGTTTACCTACCTCGACGAGGTACACGCAGTAGGGATCTATGGCCCGGATGGTGCTGGAATGGCTGCGCACCTGGGCATCGCTGATCAGGTGGACCTTATCCAGGGCACCATGGCCAAGGCGGTCGGAGTGATTGGTGGCTACATTGCAGGCGCGCAATGGTTGGTCGATGCTGTTCGTTCGTTCGCCGCAGGGTTCATCTTCACCACCGCGCTGCCGCCGACAGTGGTAGCTGGTTGTCTTGCCAGTGTGGAGCACCTGCGCGCACAGGCGAGTGAACGGAACAGGCTGCATACGCAGACCCAGCGTCTGCGCCAGTCGTTGGCTGCGCTGCGCATTCCGGTAATGGCGTGCTCCACAACGCACGTGTTGCCGGTGCTTGTTGGTGACGCGGTCAAGTCCAAGGAAATGGCGGAGCGTCTGCTGCGCATGCACCGCATCTATCTACCCCCGATCAATTTTCCGTCGGTTGCCGTGGGTAGTGAACGTTTCCGCGTCAATGCCACACCAAACCATACTGATGCACATATCGACCAGCTTGCGAAAGCACTGGACGAGGTCTTTACCCACTTCAGCGTTTCTCGGTGTTCCTCCGGCACTGCCCTGATCTAACAGGAGCCTGATCTGAACATCGGATGGCGCTGGGTGTAACAACTCTCCGTGTCGTCCGATATCGGTGCGCTGGTGCTGCCGCGCAATTATCTGTTGGAAAGTGATTGCGCAAGCCGGGCCCGGTACCTGGTGCGGGAAACATGCTGAGACGTTCAGAGGATCGGTCATGAAACTGCTGATTGTTGGACTCGGCTACGCAGGAAAGCGCTACCAACGCGCTTTCCAACACTTGGCTTGCGCAGGAAGTTTCCCGCTCGATGTTGCCTATGTGTCACGCAATCAACGCATCGGTGAAGCGGCGGCTTACTACCCGGAGGTGGCACAAGCACTTACCCGGTTCTGCCCCGATGTAGTGGTAGTCAGTGTCAACGATGGTGGGCACATCGGGATCCTGCGTGAATTGGACGGTTACAGGGGCTTTGTGCTCTGCGAGAATCCGTTGGCGTCGCCGGGTGACGACTGGTCTGGTGCGTGTGCCGGGCTGTATCGGGTGCAAGGGTTCGCGCTGGACTTGGTGGAGCGCTACTCCGAGGCGAGCCAGCTGCTGAGAGAGCGGGTGTTGCTGCAGGAGTGGTCGCTGATACGCGCCAGTTTTCACTGGGGAAAGGATCGTCTGAACGACTATCGACCAACGTGCGGTGTAAGCAGCGAGGTTGTCCATCCGCTGGATCTGGTGCAGTGGATCGGGGCGCCGAGTGAAACGCTGCAGGTGCTGCAGGCGATAGGTATCGGTTCTGACTTTTCGCTGTCCGGCGCGGAAGTGCCTGACACGGTATTGCTCACCGCCACCTTGGGCGAAGCGGTCGTCGCAGGTTACAGCAGCTTCGTGAACATCCAGCGGCAGCGCACCGTGGATTTCTCGTTCGCAGACCCCGCCGGGAGGATCTTCCACGCGCGCATTGTCTACGACACCCCTGGCTGGGATCACGATGAGCTGCGGGTTTGGAGGCACGATGGCAATGGAAATGAGGAATTGGTTGACGGCTTCGTCACCACTCCCGGCGGCGCGGGGCTGGAGACGCTGCTCAAGTTGTCCCGGTTGTGCAAGGACGTCACGCGCGTGGCAGTGCTGGGAGAGACACCCCGGCAGACATTTGCCGGCCTTGATGAGGCGATGGGCTTGCAGCGTCTGCTCGATGGTATTGGTGCGCAGCTCGGCAGGATGCCGCTTGCTCGGTACATGCGTGGCCAAGCGCGGCAGCTTATCCCTGCAAGCGCGGACCTTGAGAAATTGGGTTGAGGATTCCACCAATTCTGGAGTGAACCATGTGCGGAATGACGGGCTGGCTCGCCTTCAACGATGAGCAGGTGGCGCGGCGGGACATAGTGCAGGCCATGACTGACACCTTGGCTGCGAGAGGGCCAGATGCGCAAGGTATTTGGATCGAGGGCCCGATCGCCTTGGGGCACCGGCGTCTATCGATAATCGACCTGGATGGTGGGGGCCAGCCGATGCTCGCTGAGCATGACGGCCAGCACGCCTCGGCAGTCATCAGTTACACCGGGGAGGTCTACAACTTCCAGGAACTGCGTGGCGAGCTTGTGGCGTGCGGTCACCACTTTGATACCCGTAGTGACACCGAGGTGGTACTGCGCGCCTATCTGGAATGGGGGGAAGCCTTCACCCAACGGCTCAATGGCATGTATGCCTTCGCCATCTGGAACCGTGTGAAGCAGCAATTGTTACTGGTCCGCGATCGTATGGGCGTCAAGCCGCTGTACTACTTTCAGACCGACGATGGCGTGGTGTTCGGCTCGGAACCCAAGGCCCTCCTTGCCAATCCGAAGGTTCCGCGCAAGGTGGATGCCGATGGGCTTCGCGAATTGCTTGAGATGGTCAAAACGCCAGGACAAGCGATTTTCGCCGGTATGCGTGAGGTACTGCCCGGCGAGCTGGTGATGGTCAGCCGCGCAGGCCTGTCGCGGCACCGGTATTGGTCTTTGCAGGCCCGCGAGCATGGGCATACCTTGGATCAGACCATCCGGCACACGCGTGATTTGCTGGAGGACATCATCGAGCGACAGATCATCGCAGACGTTCCGCTGTGCAGTCTGCTGTCCGGCGGCCTGGATTCTTCGATCATCACCGCACTGGCGTCCAAGAAGCTGTTGGCTGCCGGCAAAGACAACATCCGCTCTTTCTCCGTGGATTTCAGTGATCACGGTGCTGGCTTTGTTGCCGATCCGGTACGCGGAACCGCCGACGCCCCCTTTGTGCGAGACCTGGTGCAGCACATTGGCTCTGCTCATGGGCAGATCGTTCTGAACAGCCGCGAGCTCGCCGAGCCGGAGTTGCGTGCCAAAGTCATTCGGGCGCTTGATCTCCCCCCGGCGTTCTGGGGCGACATGTGGCCCTCGCTGTACCGCTTGTTCCAAGAGGTTTGTCGGCACTCCACGGTGGCCCTGTCCGGCGAGTCGGCGGACGAGGTATTCGGTGGCTATCGCTGGTTCCACGACGCCGAAGCGATCGCTGCCGAGACCTATCCGTGGCTTGCTTCGGTTACCGGCAAGTATTTTGATGGCAAAACCCTGTTCGCTCAGGACTTGTTGGACAGGCTGCAGATGGGTGTTTTCCTGCGCGACAGCTACAGCCAGGCGTTGGCAGGAGCATCGACGCTGGCAGGTGAGAACGCCACCAATCGGCGCATGCGGCAGATGAGCTATCTGAACCTGACCCGCTTCGTACAGACGCTTCTGGACCGGAAGGACCGCATGAGCATGGCGGTAGGCTTGGAGGTGTGCGTGCCGTTCTGCGATCACCGCTTGGTTGAGTATGCTTTCAATATCCCTTGGGAGATGAAAGCCTTCGACGGGCGGGAGAAAAGCATCCTGCGTGCGGCCACGCATGACCTGCTGCCGGACAGTATCGCCGAGCGGGTAAAGAGCCCCTATCCGTCTACTCAGGACCCTGCCTACGAGCGCGGGCTGCGCGAGGCGTTGGTTGCGATTCTGGACGATCCTTCAGCACCGGTGTTGCCGCTGTTGGATAGGCGTCGCGCGCAACAGGCGTTGGCCAGGCCGCTTGGTGATCTGTCGCCCATGTATGACCGCATGGGGATGGAGATGGCTATCGGTTTGAATACCTGGCTGACCGAGTACGCGGTCGAGCTCACGCTTTGATGATTTCCATCGGGATCCAGCACGGCAAGTGCAGGTCAGAATTTTCTACGTTTCCTGGGGTCCAACGTCATGTCTCGCAACGAGCAATCTCCGGTTTATCTCATCGCGTTGGGTGCCTTCGCGTTGGGTATGGCTTCTTACGTAACGGCGGGCTTGCTACCGATGATCGAAGGGGCTTTCGCCGTGCCGGTCTCGCTGGCTGCGCAACTGGTCACCGCCTTCACCCTTGCCTATGGCCTGGGCTCTCCGTTGATTGTTGCACTGCTGCCGGCCCATCGTCAGCGTGAGGGTTTGCTGTGCGCGCTGGGCCTGTTTGTACTTGCAAACGCCGCCAGCGCCTTGATGACCGATTTCAGGTTGTTGCTGGTGTGCCGGGCGGTCGCCGGGATTGGAGCCGGTGTGTATCTGGCCATGGGCATCGCTGCGTCGGCGGCACTGTCGGCACAAAAGAAACGTGGCCAAGCCGTCGCTGTGATAATGGGCGGGATGGCCAGCGGCACCGTGTTGGGAGTGCCACTGAGCCTGCTGCTGGCTGAGCGTATGGGGTGGGCTTCGGCGCTATGGTTGGTAACTGCGCTGGGTGCGATCGCCCTGGCGGGCCTGTTGCTGCGACTACCGGCGTTGCCGAGTGCGGTGGTGGTGCCGCTCCAACGCAAGCTGGCGCTGTTGGCCGACCGTCATGTGATCGCGATCCTGCTTGTGTCGCTGTTGGCTGCCATTGCCAGTCTCGGGATGTATACCTTCATTGCGCCCCTTGTCGCCAATGGCAACCAGGGAATTTTCCGTTCAGTGACACCTTATTTGTGGGTTTGGGGTGTTGGTGGTGTGCTTGGCAGCTTCATGGTTGGTTCGCTTGTTGACCGCATCAAGGGGCCAGTGTTGACCATGTGGATCATGTTGGTCCTGGCCGTGGCGCTGTTTCTGTTGCCAGTTACCATCGCCACGGGTGCCGGGTTGGTGATGTTGCCGATCGCAGCCTGGGGTGCGGTGGGATGGGCACTGCAGGTGCCGCAGAACAACGAGCTGATAAAGGTGCGCGAGCGGCAGGGAGACGGCAATCTGGCCGTGGCACTCAACGAATCCGCTCTGTACCTGGGCAGTGCCATTGGTGCCGCATTGGGGGGCCTGCTCTTGCTTCAGCAATGGCAGGCCGGGGCGATTGCCTATGGTGCAAGCGCGGTGGCGGTGCTCGGTATGGTCGCGCAATGGTGGATCCTTCGCAGGATTCGAGGCGAGCGGCGCGGGCCCGGAGGGGCGAACTGAAACGTGGCGCGGTTGATTTGTGGCGTGCCCCGGATCGTAGTCGCCAATGCCCGTCACTCCTGAGCAGCTACAACTCCGTAAGGAACGGCTTGTGCGGGTGTGGCGGGTCAAGTGGGCCATTCGTTCCAGTGCGGTCTTCGTGAGGCGACAAACAGTTGTTGCCGGTTGGCTGCCTGCGATCAACTTCCAACAACCCGGCGACAGGTCGTTTGCATTGCGGGCCCTTCTCATGGGCAGAAGACATCCGTTACTGCCAGGTCTGCTGAGATCGGGCCCGCATTGACAAAAGAGGCAGGTGGTTAGAACTCCGCGCCTACGGTCATGAAAATCTGCCGTGGGGCGCTGGCGTGGATCGAATAGCGGGTGCCGTTGGGGTCGGTCGGGGCGAACGAGCTGAGCTGGCCGGCGTAGCGTTTATTGGTCAGGTTGGTCACGTTCAAAGACACCTTGACGTTCTGCAAGCCCAGGCCAGGGCCGAAGCTGTAGCCGCCGCCTGCATCGAAAGTGGTCACGCCGGGCACAGACTGGTCATTGGTATAGGTGTAGTAGCGCTTGCCGGTGTACTTGCCGCGCAGGCTGGCGAACCAGCCATCACGGTTCCAGCTCAGTTCGCTGGAGGCCATGCGCTGTGGGGTATCGACGGTGATCTTGCCGGCGACCGGCACGATCGCGCCGCCGGAGACATAGTCGTCCTCGTAGGTGGTCTTGTTCCAGGACAGCGCGTTGTACCACTGCAGGCCTTGTGTCGGCTTGAGGATAAAGGTCAGTTCCGCGCCCTGGCTCTTCACCGAGCCGACGTTGATGAAACGGGTGATGCATTCCGGGCGCGTGCCAACTTCAATGCTGGTGCAAGGGTTGAGCGAGAGCAGGCGGTTGTCGAACATCACGTGGTACGCAGCCAGCGAGGCTTGGTACTTGCTGCCGAACGTGCGGAAGCCGGCCTCGAAGGTCTTGGACTTCTCCGGTTCCAGGCCGGCGCTGGCGGCAAACGACTCCGGCGAGACCTGGAGCGGGCCGCCGCTGCCACCACCGACGAAGGCGGCGATGTTCTCGGCATAGGAGGCAAACAGCTCGTTGTTGGCGTTGAGCTTGAAGCCCACACCCAGCTGCGGCAGCAGCGATTCCTTGGCGGTCAGCGTGCCTGATGCGAGCTTCTGCTCGGTGCCTGGCTTTGCGGTGGCACGCATGCGGGTGTTCGGGCTCTTGATGCCGACATCCACGGTCAGGCGCTGATCGAGGAAGCGCATGCGGTCCTGCACGTAGAACTGGCGGGTGCGGATGTCGAAGTCCTGGTCGAACAGACGACGGTCCGGGTTCTTCAAGTAGGTGTCGTCGAGAAACGGGCCGTCGATGTAGTAGAAGTTGCGCTCGACGTTGTGATCGTTCTGCTCGAACCACAGGCCGGCTTCCAGCTCATGGATGCCGACATTCCACGACAGCGCAGCAGTCAGGCCCTGACGATCAATCGTATAGTTGGTGCTGCGGATGGAGATCGGCAGCATGCGGTCGGTACCCGGATGCGAGGCTTGGCCCGGTGCCCACCAGTGGCCCTGGCCGCGATTGTCGTGGTGGTAGGCCAGTAGCTTGAGGGTGAGCTCGTCGCCGAGGTGCAGGCTGGCATCGAGCGAGTACAGATTGTCATCGCGCAAAGCACGGCTCTGGTAATAGGCATCGTCGATGCTGTTGACGCCGCCGCTGAAGGCGCAGCGCGTGGCATCGAAGGTCGCTGGCGCGCAGTAGGCGGCTGCCACTGCGCGGTCCCAGTCGGGTGCGTAGATATTCCAGTCATAGCCGAGCCCACGCTGCAGCATGCTCTTGGACAGATAGGCGTAGTTGGCCTGGCTTGCCCGCGAGGTGGCGACAAAGGCGCCGAAGCGGTGATCGCCCACATTCCACACCGCCTTGGCGTTGAACTGGCGGGTGGTCTGGTTCTGATGCGGTGCGGCCCACATGTCGGCATCCTGATGCACGCCGGAGACATAAGCCGAGAAACCATTCAGGTCGCCGGTATCCACGCGCAGGTAGCCACGGCGCTGGTTGTCATCACCGACGGTGACGCTTGCGCGGCCGCCGAACACGGTGGACGGGTCCTGCGAGAAGTATTGGATTGCCCCGCCGAGGTTGCTGGTCGAAGCCACGCCCAGCGAGCCGATGCCCTGTGACAACTCCGCGCCGCCCAGATTCTCGGCAATGATCGCGCGGGCGATGCTCAGGCCGTTGTAGTTGCCGTAGCTGTTGTCGCCGAGCGGGATGCCGTCGAGCGTATAGCCCAGGCGGGTCTTGTCGAAGCCGCGCAGGCTGATGGTCTGCGATTCTTCATTGGCACCGAAGGCGTCGTTCGACTGCACGGAGACACCGGGCAGACGATCAAGAATCTTCTGGCCGCTGCTGCCTGGCGGCAACACCTGCTTGTCGACCTCGCCGATGCGTTGCACCTGACGGGTCTGGCCTTGGCCGATCACCGAGATGGTATCCAGTGTCTGCGCGGAGGCGCCGCTGTCTGCAGCCGCTTCGGCGAAGGCCTGGTTTGTGCACAGGGCGAGAGTGATGGCGAAGCTGAGGCGTTGGAGATTCATTGTCTACCGGGTCCATGGAAAGGCCGGCGTGTACGCCGGTCCAAGAAGCCTGTCCGACGATTGTTAAAGCTCGTTTACGCAGACGCGGAACATTGCTGTTCCACGTTGTTTTGCGGACAGATGCGAGCAGAAGTGCGACGCAGTCGATATGAAATGCCGGACGTTCGACAGCAATGCTGCGCAGGCTTCCAAAAGAAAACGCCGCGACAAAGCGCGGCGTTGGTTGTTGCAGCCAGTGATTGCAACATCAACCCATGTACAGGCCACCGTTGACCGGATAGTCAGCGCCGGTGACATAGGCCGCATCATCGCTGGCCAGCCACGCGCACAGCGCAGCCACTTCCTCGGGCTTGCCGAGGCGACGGATCGGTACCGATGCCGCCAAGCGGTCCAATACATCGGGCGGGAAGCTGCTGATCGCCTGGCTGGCGATATAGCCTGGCGAAATGGTGTTGACGGTGACGCCGCGCGCTGCGACTTCCGCTGCCAGGGCGCGACTGAAGCCGTGCATCGCCGCCTTGGCGGTTGCGTAGTTGACCTGGCCGATCTGGCCTTTCTGCGCGCTGACCGAACCGATGTTGATGATGCGGCCCCAGTTCTGGTTGGTCATGCCATCGACCACCTGCTTGCTCAGGTTGAACAAGGTATTGAGGTTGGAGGCGATCACCACGTTCCAGTCCTCGCTGCTCATCTGCCGGAACAACATGTCGCGGCTGCCGCCGGAGTTGTTGACCAGCACATCCACTTCGCCCACTTCCGCACGCACCTTGGCGAACGCCGCGGCGGTGGAATCCCAGTCGGCGGCATTGCCTTCGGAGACGATGAAGTCGAAGCCGAGTTCGCGCTGCTCGCGGATCCAGTTGGCCTTGCGCGGTGAATCCGGTGCGCAGCCTGCGACCACGGTGTGGCCGGCGCGGGCCAGGGACTGGCAGATGGCAGTGCCGACACTGCCCATGCCACTGGTGACATAAGCGATACGTAGCGTCATGTTGCTCTCCAATGCGTCAGGTAGGTGCCGCTTACGCGGCCAGCGGATACAGGGCGAACAGCAGGCTGCCGGCCATCAGGATCAGTGAAATCAGTACGGCCCACTTCAGGGTGAACTTCTGGTGGTCGGCGAAATCGACCTTGGCCAGGCCAACCAGCAGATAGGTCGAGGGCACCAGCGGGCTGAGCAGATGCACCGGCTGACCAGCCAGCGAAGCGCGTGCCATTTCCACTGGGGTGATGCCGTAGTGGCCGGCCGCTTCGGACAGGATCGGCAGCACGCCAAAGTAGAAGGCGTCGTTGGACATGAAGAAAGTGAACGGCATCGATGCCACCGCGGTGATCACCGCCAGGTACGGGCCCCAGGCTTCCGGAATCACTGACAGGAAGCCGCGCGACATCGCCTCGACCATGCCGGTGTTGGACAGGATGCCGGTGAAGATGCCCGCGGCGAAGATCAGCGACACCACCGACAACGCATTGCCGGCGTGGTTGACCACGCGGCGGCGCTGCTCGGCCAGGTTCGGGTAGTTGATCATCAGCGCGATGGCGAAGCCGACCATGAACAGGATCGGCATCGGCAGCAGGCCGACCACAAGTGCTGCCATCAAGGCCAACGTCAGCACCAGGTTGACCCACAGCAGCTTGGGCCGCTTGGTGTCCTCGGCGTCTTCCACCGTCGGCAGTGCATCGCTGTCATCGGAGACGCTGGCGTCCATCCACGAGCCACCCTGCGGCAGGCTGACCACGCCCAGACGACGGCGTTCCTTCATGCCCAGGTACCAGGCCAGCACCAGAATGCCGATGCAGGCCAATACCATGGCCGGAATCAGCGGCACGAACACATCGGCCGGGTCCACATGCAAGGCAGTGGCTGCACGCGCGGTCGGGCCGCCCCATGGGGTGAGGTTCATCACGCCACCGGCGAGAATGGTTACGCAGGTCATGCTCAGCGCGTTCATGCCCAGCCGGCGGTACAGCGGCAGCATCGCCGACACGGTGATCATGTAGGTGGTGGAGCCGTCGCCGTCGAGCGAAATCAGCATGGCCAGCACCGCGGTGCCCATCACGATCTTGAGCGGATCGCCCTTGACGATGCGCAGGATGATGCGCACCAGTGGGTCGAACAGGCCGGCATCGATCATCACCCCGAAGTAGAGGATGGCGAACATCAGCATCACGCCGGTCGGGGCGATTTTCTTGATGCCGTCGAGCATCATGTCATCAAGGCCAGCACCGAAGCCGCCGATCAGGGCGAACACGATGGGTACGGTAATCAGGGCGACCAGCGGCGACAGTCGTTTGCTCATGATGAGATACATGAACGTCAGAACCATGCCGAAGCCGAGGATGGTCAGCATCATCTGCAGACTCCTGGAAGAGACAGGAAGGGAAGGGGTGTTTTAGAAATCGAACTGCAGGCGGCCGGTTACCGCGCGGGTGTGGTCCACGGTGGTATCGGTCAGGCGGTTACGGTTGCGGCTGTCGATCAGGTTGAGCATGAAACGCAGGTTGTCGCGCAGGTACCAGTTGCCCGCCAGGGTCCAGGCTTCGGTGCTGCCGTTGCGCAGGTCCGGCTGGCCATCGAGGTGCTGGCTGCCGCGCATCTGGTCGTAGCGCAGGGCGACTTCAAACGCGCCGGGCTTGTGGCGGATGTCCTTGATGCGGGCGAAGCGGCCGGTCTTGCGGTCGTAGCTGCGCGACTCGCCGGTGACGAACCAGCTGAGCATGCCGTAGGCGGCCATCACATCGCCGCGTTGCGCGCCGTCGTCGAAGGTGGCGCCGCTGAACTCGCCCTGCCATGACAGCGGGCCGCGCACCTGAGCGTACTCCAGCGACCACTTGTTGACGTCGGTATCGCGTCCAGCTGAGAAATCAACCATCGTCAGGCGGCTTTCATCAGACAGATGGCCGGCCGGGCGCGGACGGATGCGCAGCGCCGGCACGCCGTTCGCGCCGGGATTGTCATAGGCCTCGCGGGCCAGCGACAGACCCAGATGCAGCACATCGCCAGCAGCAGGGCTGGGTGCCCAGGTGACGCGGCCACCGGCAGCGCGGCCCTTCACCTGCCAGGCATCAATGCTTTCCAGGCTGTAGATGCTTGCCGCCCAGGTCATATCGCCCGGATTGGCCTGCCACGACGCGCCAAGGCGGTACAACGGAGCAAGGCTGGTGCCGGCGTTGCCGCGTTCCAGGAAGCTGCCGTAGTTGGAGCCGGTGCGGTCGTCCAGCGAGTAGTACTGCTTGAACTGGCCCACGGTCAGCTTGCCGGCATCGCCGAAGCTGCGGCTGACGTAGACGTCCTTGGCCTCGGGGCGGTCGCCGGAGAAATCGGCTTCCAGCTTGTAGTCGACCACGAAGAACTTGCCGGATACATCCAGCCAGGCACGACGGATCTCGGTGTCGTCCTTGTTGGGGGTGCCACGGTGGTCATTGTCGAAGCTGGCGAAATCCAGGTGCAGGCGACCGCCGATGGTGGCCGTGACCGGACCTTCGTCGTCTGCGGCCAGCGCCGGAGCGCCCAGGCTCAGCAGGACAGCGGCAGCGAGGCTGCGCTTTTGGAAAACACTCAGTTCCACAAACCCTCCCAGGTGCGCGCCAGGCGCGCGGCATACATGGGCACCTGCTGGTGCGTGGCCGCAGTCTGGAGGGGACTAGCTGTCATCCGCCTGTCAGGGGTTTGTGCGGCGCAGCAATGTGCGCCGGGACTGCGTCTTCGCGGCTTCCGCGTTAGCATTCGCGCCTTCCCGCCACATTCCCCTGCGATGCGCCTGCTGCTGGTTGAAGACAATGCGGACCTGGCTGACGCCATCATCCGTCGCATGCGCCGTAACGGCCACGCGGTGGATTGGCAGGCCGACGGCATGGGCGCTGCCAGCGTGTTGCGCTACCAGAGCTTCGATCTGGTGGTGCTGGATATCGGACTGCCCAAGCTCGATGGCCTGCGCGTGCTGGCCGGCATGCGCGAACGTGGCGACAGCACCCCGGTGCTGATGTTGACCGCCCGCGATGGCATCGAGGATCGCGTGCAGGCGCTGGACGTCGGCGCGGACGACTATCTCGGCAAGCCTTTCGACTTCCGCGAATTCGAGGCCCGCTGCCGGGTGCTGCTGCGTCGCGGTCGTGGCCAGGCCAGCGAAGTAGTACAGATCGGCGGCTTCCAGTTCGACAATGCCGCGCACCGGGTAAGCCTTGATGGTGAGGTGATCGAACTGCCGAACCGCGAATTCCGCCTGCTGGAAATTCTGGTCGGGCGGCTTGGCCAGGTTGTCGGCAAGGATGAGATCGCCAAGGGTCTGTTCGGTTTCGATGACGAAGCCGGGCCCAATGCGATCGAGCTTTACATTGGGCGCCTGCGTAAAAAGCTGGTGGCCGCACCATTGCGCATCACCACCGTGCGCGGCGTGGGCTACATGTTGGAGGCCAGCGACGGCGGTACCGATGGCAACGGTTGAGATCCACGCCTCCGGTTCATTGCGGCGCACCTTGATGCTGTATCTGGGCGCGTTGCTGGCGGTATTCGCGGTGGCGCTGTTGTTCGCCGCGCGTGATTACGGGCAACGTGCGGCAAACCGCTCCTACGATCACCTGTTGGTGTCTTCAGCCTTGTCCATCGCCGATTCGGTAGCGCTGGTTGACGGCCAATGGCAGGTGGACCTGCCGTATGCGGCACTGGACCTGTTGTCGATGGCCGAAGAGGACCGCGTGTTCTACCGCGTGGCCGACAGCCGTGGCCTGACCATCACCGGCTATGAGGATCTGCCGGTTGCGCCACGCAGGCTTGGCAGCCAGCCGCAGTTGTTCGATGCCGAGTACAGCGGCGAAACGGTGCGCTTCGTGGTGGTCAAGCGCAGCTTCGCCGCCGCCTCGGCGCAGGGCGAGGTGCAGGTGCAGGTAGGGCAGACCCGGCGCGCGCGCGCTGCGCTGGCGCAGGAAATGGTCAACCGTGCCTTGATCGCCATCGGCGTGCTGTCGGCCTTGTTGCTGGGCTTGGTGGCATTCGGCGTGCACCGCGCGTTCCGTCCGTTGGTACGGCTTGAACGCGAGCTCTCGCGACGTGAGCCGTCCGACCTGAAACCGCTGGATACGCGCGTGCCGCGCGAGATGAACCAGATGGTCGGCGCTTTGAATCGTTTCATGGAGCGCCTGTCCAGCAGCAACGAGACCCTGCGTGCATTCATGGCCGAAGCAGCACATCAGATGCGCACACCGCTGGCCGCACTGCGCGCACAGGCACAGCTCGCCCTGGACGAAGAAGAACCCGAGGACATGCAACGCAGCCTGCGTGCGATCGAGCGCAATGCCACCCATATGAGTCGTCTGTTGAACCAACTGCTCAGCGATGCCAGCGTGATCCATCGATCCAACCTGCAACGCTTCGCGCCATTGGACCTGGCCGAAACCGTGCATCAGGCCTTGCATGAAGCCTTGCCGCAGGCCGGCCCCGCGCCGCGCGTGCAGCTGGCGATCACCACTGGTGCAGTGCAGGTCAATGGCGATGCCTTGCTGCTGCGCGAGGCGATCAAGAACCTGATCGACAACGCGATGAAGTACGGCGGCGACGGCCCGCTGCAGATCGCCTTGACCGTGCAGGACACGCAGGCGGTGCTGACCATCGCCGACCACGGCCCCGGCATCAGCGCCGCAGATGCCGAGCGTGTATTCGAACGCTTCGGACGTGGTGAAAACGCGCCTGCCGGTGGTGCCGGTCTGGGCCTGGCCATCGTCAAGCGCGTGGTTGAAAGCCATGGCGGCAGCATCGACCTGAGCAATCGGCCCGAAGGCGGTCTGGTTGCCACCATCCATCTGCCGAGGCATGCCGCATGAGCCGCTTGTTGATCCTGCTGTTCGGGCTGTTGCTGGCGTCGCCGTTGATCGCTGCACCGGGCGATGTGCAACGATTCCCGGCAAAGGGCACGCTGACCGAACAACTGCGTATTCACGGCACCACCGATATCGAAGTGTTCGCGGTGGTGATCGCCGATTACCAGCGCCTGCACCCGGGCACGGAAGTCGTTTACGAAGACATCATCACCCAGGACCTGTATGCGCGCTTCCTGCGCGACCGCAACAGCGCGAGCACGCCCGACCTGCTGATTTCCAGCGGCATGGACCTGCAGACCAAGCTGGTCAACGATGGCCACGCATTGCCGCATCGTTCGCCGCAGACGGAAGCGGTACCTTCGTGGGCGAAGTGGCGCAATGAAGCCTTCGGCATCAGCTACGAGCCGGTGGCGATGGTCTACAACACACGCGCCTTGCCAGCTGCGAAAGTGCCGCACACACGTCGCCAGCTGCTGGATCTGCTGCGTGCCGAAGGCGCACCGCTGCGCGGCAAGGTCGGCACCTACGATATCGAGCGCAGCAGCGTCGGCTATCTGTTGGCGACGCAGGACGCACAGCGCGGCAGCATCGCCGGTGCCTTGCTCGGCGCACTGGGTGACAACGGCGTGGTGCGTGAAGAACGCACCGGCGTGCTGTTGGATCAGGTCAGCAGCGGCAAGCTGTCACTGGTCTACAACGTGCTGGGCTCGTATGCGCAGGCGCGTATCGATGCCGGTGCGCCCTTGGGCATCGTCGAGCCGGAGGACTACACCTTGGTGGTGCTGCGTACGGCGGTGATCCCGCGCAACAGCCCGCATCCGGCCGAGGCCAAGCGTTTTCTGGACTACCTGTTGTCAGCGCGCGGCCAGCAGGTGCTGTCGCGTGAGGCGCGGCTGATGCCGATCATCCGTAACGGTGGCGGTGAAAGTGATCCCGGCCAGAACCGGCGTCCGATCCAGCTGGGGCCGGGGCTGCTGGTGTATCTGGATGCGCTCAAACGCCGCCAGTTCCTGGATGCCTGGCGCAGCAGTGTTGAGCCCAAGCCGCGCTGAGTGTGACTCAGCGCACCGGCGCGGGATTCTCGCTCATTGGTTGGCGCAGCGGATCGCTGTTGCCTGCCGCCGCGCATTTGCCTTGCACGCAACTGCAGCCCTGGATCTCCGGGAAACCACAGACACCCATCATGCCCTTGGCCTGGCAGCTGGCCTGCACGCCGGCCGGATCGGTGGCGCTGTTGACGTTGACGCAGGCGGGGTAATAGCCGCAGCAGTTGCCGACGTTCTTCACCGTGCAATCGGCATCGACCTTGCAGCTGCTGTCGACCACGACGGGCGTGGCAGCAGGTTTGGCAGGGGTTGATGGTTCGCTGGCCGGGACCGGTGCGGGCGTTTGCGAGGTGACCGGCGCAGTGGCAGCCGGTGAGCTGCAGGCGGTGATCGCAAGCAGCAGGCAGAGCAGCAGTGACAGACGGAACATGGGCGAATCCTGTTCTGGGCACGCGGCCATGGTAGCCGCGGCCCATGTGAGCAGGGGGTTACCGGGCTGTCAGCCGGCAACCCCGCCCATCCTGATCAGGCCGACCAGGTATCGCGCAGGGTCACGCTGCGGTTGAACACCGGCTTGGCCGGGGTGTGGTCGCGGCGGTCGGCGACGAAGTAGCCGGTGCGCTCGAACTGGTAGCTGAGCTCCGGCGTAGCCAGTGCAGCAGCCGGCTCGACGTAGCCGGTGACGACCTTGCGCGACTCCGGGTTCAGGTAATCGCGGTAGGTCTTGCCTTCGGATTCATCGTCCGGGTTGGCCACCGAGAACAGGCGGTCGTACAGGCGCACTTCGGCTTCCACCGCGTGTTGGGCGCTGACCCAGTGGATGGTGCCCTTGATCTTGCGGTTGGCGCCTTCCATGCCTGGGCGCGATTCCGGGTCCAGCCAGCCGCGCAGCTCGACGATCTCGCCGGCATCGTTTTTGATCACTTCATCGACACGAGCGATGCCTGCACCACGCAGGCGTACTTCGCCGCCCGGCACCAGACGCTTCCAGCCCTTGGGCGGCACTTCGGCGAAGTCTTCGCGCTCGATCCACAGCTCGCGCGAGAAAGGAACTTCGCGGCTGCCGAAGCTTTCGTCCTTCGGATGGTTGCTGAAAGTGAGGGCTTCTTCGTGGCCTTCCGGCAGATTGGTCAGCACCAGCTTGAGCGGATCGATAACCGCCATGCGGCGTGCGGCGGCGCTGTCCAGGTCTTCGCGCAGGGCGCCTTCCAGTACGCTGAAATCGATCAGCGAGTTCTGCTTGGAAATGCCCACGCGCTCGGCGAACAGGCGCATCGCCGCCGGGGTGTAACCACGACGACGCAGGCCCTGCAGGGTCGGCATGCGCGGGTCTTCCCAGCCATCGACCAGGTTTTCGGTGACCAGCGCCATCAGCTTGCGCTTGCTCATCACCGTGTAGTTGATGTTCAGGCGCGAGAACTCGATCTGGCGCGGCTTGGCGGCTTCACGCGGCAGGCCCTTGTCGACCAGCGGCTGGGTCAAGGCGTTGTCGTGTGCGTAGTCGACGTTGTCCACGCACCAGTCGTACAGCGGGCGGTGGTCTTCGAACTCCAGCGTGCACAGCGAGTGGGTGATGCCTTCCAGCGAATCGCCCAGCGCATGCGCGAAGTCATACATCGGGTAGATCGGCCAGGCATTGCCGGTGTTCTGGTGCTCGACGTGCTTGATACGGTAGATCGCCGGGTCGCGCAGGTTGATGTTGCCGCTGGCCATGTCGATCTTGGCGCGCACGGTGCGGGCGCCATCGGCGAACTCACCGGCACGCATGCGCGCGAAAAGGTCCAGGTTTTCCTCGACGCTGCGCTCGCGGTACGGCGAGGGGCGGCCCGGCTCGGTCAGCGAGCCGCGGTAGGCGCGCACTTCCTCGGCCGACAGGTCGCAGACATAGGCCTTGCCGTCGCGGATCAGCTTCTGCGCGGCCAGGTAATAGGCATCAAAGTAGTCCGAGGCGTGGCGCAGCTCGTTCCACTCGAAGCCCAGCCAGCGCACGTCGTCCTGGATGGCCTGCACGTATTCTGGGTCTTCCTTGGCCGGGTTGGTGTCATCGAAGCGCAGGTTGCAGACGCCGCCGAACTCGCCGGCGATGCCGAAGTTCAGGCAGATCGACTTGGCATGGCCGATGTGCAGGTAGCCATTGGGCTCGGGCGGGAAGCGGGTCTTGATGGCCGTGTGCTTGCCGCTGGACAGGTCCTCACGGACGATCTGACGGATGAAATCGCGCTTTTCGGCGGGGGCGTTTTCCGGCGTGGCAGCGACGGCAGGCGTGTTCTCGGACATGGGGGACGCAGCGTATTGAAGTAAACCGCAAGTTTAGCCGAGCCGGGCGCTGGTTGCCGGGACGGGGCTATGCTGGGGCCTCCCGCACCGTGGATTGGCACTGATGGACCGCCCCGTTCTGGTTATAGGCAACAAGAACTACTCGTCCTGGTCACTGCGCCCGTGGCTGCTGCTGCGCCATTTCGGGGTGGAGTTCGATGAGGTGCGGCTGGCCCTGGATACGCCGGGTTTTGCCAGCGAAGTGCTGCAGCATTCGCCCACCGGAAAGGTGCCGGCTTTGCGTGATGGTGGTTTGCAGGTCTGGGATTCGCTGGCGATCTGCGAGTACGCCAATGAGCGCTGGCTGGGTGGACGCGGCTGGCCGGCCGATCTGGCCCAACGCGCCGTGGCTCGGGCCGCTGCGGCCGAGATGCATTCAGGTTTCTCCGCGCTGCGCAGCCAACTGCCGATGAACAGTCGGCGCCAGCCCGACGGCTACCGCTGGGACGCCGCCGCACAGGCCGATATCAACAGGATCCGCGCGCTGTGGAGTGAGTTGCGCCGCCAGTACGGCGCGGGCGGGGCGTTCCTGTTTGGCCAGTTCGGCATCGTCGATGCGATGTTCGCGCCGGTAGCGGTACGCTTCGACGGCTATGGCGTGGCCGCGGAAGGCGTTGCCGGCGAGTACCTGCAGGCGCTGTTGGCGCTGCCGGCGCTGCGCGAGTGGCGCCAGGCCGGTGCTGTGGAAACCGAACAGCTTGCTGCCACCGATGCCCTGCGCCAGCCGGTTTAAGCGGAGAACCCCATGCAGCTGATCTACCAGACCAATAATCTGTTCGACGCCCACCTGGTCAAACACGCGCTGGAGGACGCCGGCATCCCGGCCTTCGTGTTCGGCGAGTCCCTGCTGGGTGCGGGTGGCGAACTGCCCCTGTTTGGCCTGCTGCGGGTCTGCGTACCCGATTCGGCCAAGCCTGAGGCCGAGGAAATCGTCGCTGCGCTGGGCTTGGACGATGGCCCCGCCGACCCCATCTTGGATGACGATGAAGCGCCGGGATTCCTCCCGGCCTGAGGAACTGACCATGTTGGGAATCGGCCAAGGAATACTGGGTATCGGCGCGTTCAAGCAGCGCCTGCCGCGCCCGGAAGAAGCACTGCCGGGGCGGGATACGCCGCTGCCGCTGCACAACCAGCACTTCGTCAACGGCCAGCCGCTGCAGGCCGATTTTGACGGGCTGCAGGTGTTGGACGTGGGCCTGGGTTGCTTCTGGGGTGCCGAACGCAAGTTCTGGCAGCTGCCGGGCGTGGTGACCACGGCGGTGGGCTATCAGGGCGGCGTCACCCCGAACCCGACCTATGAAGAAGCCTGTTCCGGGCTTACCGGTCACACCGAAGTGGTGCGGGTGGTGTTCGATCCGGCGCAGGTGACGCTGGAGACGGTGTTGCGCACCTTCTGGGAAAACCACAATCCCACCCAGGGCATGCGCCAGGGCAACGACACCGGCACCCAGTACCGCTCGGCGATCTACTGCCATACGCAGGAGCAGTACGACGCGGCGCTTGCCAGTCGTGACGCTTACCAGCAGCAGCTGACTGCTTCTGGTTTCGGCGAGATCACCACCGAGATCGTGTTCCCGGCGCCGCCGTTCTATTACGCCGAGGACTACCACCAGCAGTATCTGGCCAAGAATCCGAACGGTTACTGCGGCATTGGCGGAACCGGCGTGAGCTGCCCGATTGGTCTGGATCTCTGAGCTGTGAGTGCCACACCGCGCCGTTTACTGGTGGTGTGGCACAGCTTTACCGGCGCTACTGCGGCGATGGTGGAAGCATTGGTGCAGGGTGCCCGCGAGAGTGCGGGTGATGCGGTGCAGGTGATTGCCTTGCGCGCTGCAGATGCGGGTGCAGACGATGTGCTTGCCGCCGATGCGGTGGTGTTCGCCACGCCGGAGACATTGGCTTCGATGAGCGGGGCGCTGAAGGATTTCTTTGATCGCAGCTACTACCCGCTGTTGGGGCGTTGCGAAGGCAAACCGTATGCGCTGCTGGTGTGTGCCGGCTCGGATGGACAGCCGACGATTGCGCAGTTGCGCAGAGTGGGGTTGGGTTTGCGTTTGAAAGAAGTCGCAGAGCCGGTGCTGGTGTGTACGCAGGCACAGACGGCGGAGGCGATTGTTGCTGAGAAGAAATTGCCTGAGTCGCAGCTGGCGCGAGGCCGAGAGCTGGGCGCGCTGCTCGCAGCAGGGCTGGAGCTCGGAGTTTTTTGATTTTGATTAAGCCCCTCTCCCGCATGCGGGAGAGGGGTTGGGGTGAGGGCGCTCTTAAAGCACGTAGAGCAAAAGCTTTTAAAGCTTTAGAAGCCTTTAAAGCCCCCCTCATCCGGCCTTCGGCCACCTTCTCCCGCAGGCGGGAGAAGGGAGACATCAGGCGTCATGCAGTCTGCTGGGCCAGCCTCAGCCGCCCAACTCATCCAAAATCCGCTGACGCAGCGTCTGCAGATCCTTCGCAAACGCATCAATACCAGTAGCCAGCTTCTCGGTGGCCATCGGATCAGCCGCCATATCCGCATCAAACTTCGCCTCATCAATCGCAGCGACGTTCACCGCTTCAGCAGCACCAGCAATCAATTTGCGCGGCAGTTCGCCGAAATCGGCGTCCAGCTTCTCCAGCAGGTCCGGCGAGATCGTCAAACGGTCACAGCCAGCAAGCGCTTCGATCTGCGCAGTCGAACGGAACGATGCACCCATGACAACGGTGTTGGAACCACGACGCTTGAACTCGGCAAACACGCCGCGCACGAATACCACGCCCGGGTCTTCGTCGATGCTCGCCGGGGTCTGGCCGTTGGCGACGTACCAATCCAGGATCCGACCGACGAACGGCGAGATCAGGAAGGAACCGGCTTCCGAGCAGGCCAGCGCCTGGGTCGGGTTGAAGATCAGGGTCAGGTTGCAGTCGATGCCTTCGGCCTGCAGCACGCGCGCAGCTTCCACGCCGGCCCAGGTGGCGGCGATCTTGATCAGCACCTTGCTGCGCGGCACGCCGGCCGCTTCGTACATGGCAATGAACTCGCGTGCCTTGGCAATCGTTGCCTCGGTGTTGTGCGCCTGGTCGGCATCAACCTCGGTGGATACGCGGCCTGGGACCAGCTCGGCCAGCATGGTGCCGACGCCGACGGTCAGGCGATCGACCACGGCATTGGCGATGACCTGCTTGTCGCCGGATTGGGCGCGGCCCCACTGCAGTTCGCGCTCGATCAGGCCGGCATAGACCGGCAGGTCGAGGGCTTTTTTCACCAGCGTCGGGTTGGTGGTGCAGTCGACCGGGCGCAGGCGCTTGATGGCGTCGTAGTCGCCGGTATCGGCGACGACGACGGACAGTTCACGCAGCTGGGCGAGCTTGGAGGGGGCCTGGGACATCATGGTTTCCTGTTGCGGGTGCGGCGCAGTGCGCTCAGCGGTGGAAATCACCAGCCGCTTCGGGCTGGTAGTGGACGGCGGTGACGCGCAGGCGCAGCTGGCGACCGCCGGGTGCGGTCCAATCGATGGTCTGACCCACCGACAAGCCCAGCAGGGCACTGCCAACCGGCGCCAGGATCGACACGCGGCCCTTGTCGAAATCCGCTTCGTGCGGATAGACCAGGGTCAGGGAATGTTTTTCGTTGTGCAGTTCGTCTTCGCAGTCCACACGGGAGTGCATGGTGACGATGCCTTCGGGGATTTCTTCCGGCGGCAGCACCTGCGCGCGCTCAAGTTCCTGCGCAAGGGCAACAGCGGCCGGGTGCCGGCTCAGCGCCGGGGAGTCCAGCAGGGCCTCAAGACGGGCCATGTCACGGGTGGAAACAACGATGGATGGTGGCAGACCGCTGTGGCTGGTCATGGGAATTCCTTATCTGATTGAAGAGCAAGCAAAAGGCGACGCTTTGTCGGCGCCGCCCGGGTTTCTATTGTGCTGGTGAAACGGGTCGTAGGCGACCCTGTGAAGATCATGGGGCCGGTGGGGCCCGGATGCAATGTGGGGGAGAGGAATGTTCAGGTTTTGGGGGGTGCTGCGAAGTGCACCCCTCCCCAGCCCTCCCTTGCGCGCAGCGCAGGGGAGGGCTGGGGAGGGGTAAGCTTCTAAGCCTGAACCCGAGCAGCCTCCGCCGGCGCCTCCAACAACCCCGCCGGCAGCTGTTTGAACAACTGCGAGAACTGTTCCAGGAACGCTCCCATCGCCGAGCTACGGCGCCAGACCATGCCGATCCTGCGATTTGGCTGCGGATTGCCTGCAAACGGGATCAACCTGACGTTCTCCGAGCGCGCCACCGGCGGCTTCACCGCAAGCATCGGCAGCAGGGTGACGCCTACGTTGGCCGCGACCATCTGCCGCAGAGTCTCCAGGCTGGTGGCCTGGAACTCGGATTTCTCCAGCGCGCCGGCCATATGGCAGACATCCAACGCCTGATCGCGCAGGCAGTGACCGTCCTGCAACAGCAGCAGGCGTTGGTCGGACAGGTCATCCAGCGTCAGCGAGGGGTGGGTGGTCAGTGGGTGGCCTTCCGGGGCGGCCAGCACGAATGGTTCCTCGAACAGGAATTCGGTGTGCAACTGCTCGTCGGCGATTGGCAGCGCCAGTATTGCGGCATCGAGCTGGCCGTTGCGCAGCTGCGCCATCAGTACATCGCTCTTTTCCTCGACCAGCAGCATCTCCAGCTGCGGGAAGCGCTGGCGGATCGCCGGCACTACATGCGGCAGCAGATAAGGGCCCAAGGTCGGGAAGATGCCCAGACGCACGGTGCCGGCTTCCGGGTCGCGCGCGCGGCGTGCGGCTTCCTTCATCTGCTCTACTTCGGCAACGATATTGCGCGCGCGCGCGGCAGCTTCGCGGCCGGCCGGGGTTAGCATCACCTTGCGCGGGGCACGCTCCACCAGCGGCACGCCCAGTTCTTCTTCCAGCTTCTTGATCTGGGTGGACAGGGTGGGCTGGCTGACGAAGCTGGCCGCAGCGGCACGGCCGAAGTGCTTGTGCTCGGCCAACGCCACCAGGTATTTCAGGTCACGAAGGTTCATGTCGGGCTCCCGGGTGTTTCCTTCTCCCTGCGGGAGAAGAGCCTGTTCCCGCGAAGGCGGGGATGCCCCGAAGGGGCGGATGAGGGTTGGGCCGAGCCCATTTTTTCCATGGAGGCAGGTGGTTTCACCCGGACCCTCACCCCAACCCCTCTCCCGCAGGAGAGGGGCTTTGAGCATCAGGCGGTTTCTGCCGCTACCGCTGCAGGCTGCAGCACCGGCGTACGGATCAGATGATCGAAGGCACTGAGCGCGGCAGTTGAACCGGCACCCATCGCGATGATGATCTGCTTATACGGCACCGTGGTGCAGTCGCCGGCGGCAAACACGCCCGGCACATTGGTCTGGCCGCGATCATCGATGATGATCTCGCCGCGACCGCTGAGCTCCACCGTGCCGCGCAGCCACTCGGTGTTCGGCAGCAGGCCGATCTGCACGAAGATGCCTTCCAGCTCGACCCGGTACGAATCGCCACCGACGCGGTCGGTATAGACCAGACCGTTGACCTTCTGGCCGTCGCCCAGCACTTCGGTGGTCTGAGCGTTGAGCACCACCTTCACATTGGGCAGGCTGTTGAGCTTGGCCTGCAGCACCTGGTCGGCGCGCAGCTTGCTGTCGAACTCGAACACGGTGACGTGGCTGACGATGCCGGCCAGATCGATGGCTGCTTCCACGCCGGAGTTGCCGCCGCCGATCACCGCCACGCGCTTGCCCTTGAACAGCGGACCGTCACAGTGCGGGCAGTAGGCCACGCCCTTGTTGCGGTACTCGTCCTCACCCGGCACGTTCATCTGCCGCCAGCGGGCGCCGGTGGACAGGATCACCGTCTTGGACTTCAGCGAAGCACCGTTCTCCAGCTGCACTTCGACCAGCCCATCGGCACCGGCCGGCACCAGCTTGGCCGCGCGCTGCAGGTTCATGATGTCCACCTCGTACTCACGTACGTGGGCTTCCAGCGCAGCGGCCAGCTTCGGGCCTTCGGTGTGCTGCACCGAGATGAAGTTCTCGATTGCCATGGTGTCCAGCACCTGGCCGCCGAAACGCTCGGCAGCTACGCCAGTGCGGATGCCCTTGCGTGCGGCATAGATTGCCGCCGCCGCACCGGCCGGGCCACCGCCCACCACCAGCACGTCGAATGCATCCTTGGCCTTGATCTTTTCGGCCTCGCGGGCAACGGCGCCGGTGTCGAGCTTGGCGACGATCTGCTCCAGGCTCATGCGGCCGGAGTCGAACATCTCGCCACCCTGGAACACCATCGGCACCGCCATCACCTGGCGCTGTTCCACTTCCTGCTGGAACGTACCGCCCTCGATCACCGTGGTGCTGATCTTCGGATTCAAGATCGCCATCAGCGCCAGCGCCTGCACCACGTCCGGGCAGTTGTGGCAGGTCAGCGACATATAGACGTCGAAGCTGTACTCGCCGTCGATCGCGGTGATGCTGTCGATGACTTCCTGGGCGACCTTCGGCGGATGGCCGCCGGTCCACAGCAGGGCCAGGACCAGCGATTCAAACTCGTGGCCCAGCGGCAGGCCGGCGAAACGCACGCCGTGGTTCTGGCCTTCGCGGGCGATCACGAACGAGGGCTTGCGCGCATCGTCGCCGGAGGTATCCAGGGTGATCTTGCCGCCGCCGGCCGCGACGATATCGTCAAGCAGGCCGCGCATGTCCTGGCTGGCGCTGCTGTCGTCGAGCGAGGCGATCAGGCGCAGTGGCTGGCGCAGCAGGCCCATGTACTGCTGCAGCTGGGTCTTGAGGCTGTCGTCGAGCACGGTCAACTCCTTCGTTGAGGCAAAGCGGGGGAGTGACGCCCCTGCGTGAAGCGGGGCGCCAGTAAAAATGTAGGGGTGAACCGCAGCGGGCTGCGTGGCGTGCGGGCGTGGTGCTGGCTGGCATCAACACGCTGCGGTTCACCCCCACGCCCGCCGCTAGGGCGGGGTGGGAGCGGCATGGAAATGAACCAGGTATCTGGTTCATCTCCACCGGCTGACTGGGACTTAGATCTTGCCGACCAGGTCCAGCGACGGGGTCAGGGTCTTTTCGCCTTCCTTCCACTTGGCCGGGCACACTTCGTTCGGGTGTGCGGCGGTGAACTGGGCAGCCTTCAGCTTGCGCAGGGTCTCGGACACGTCACGGGCGATCTCGTTGGAGTGGATCTCCGAGGTCTTGATCACGCCTTCCGGGTTGATCACGAAGGTGCCACGCAGGGCCAAGCCTTCTTCCGGAATGTGCACGCCGAAGGCGTTGGTCAGCTGATGGGTCGGGTCGCCGACCAGCGGGAACTTGGCCTTGCCCACGGCCGGCGAGGTTTCGTGCCACACCTTGTGCGAGAAGTGGGTATCGGTGGTCACGATGTAGACCTCGGCACCGGCCTTCTGGAACTCGGCATAGTTTTCAGCGGCGTCTTCGATCTCGGTCGGGCAGTTGAAGGTGAACGCTGCCGGCATGAAGATCAGGGCCGACCACTTGCCCTTCAGCGATTCGTCGGTGACTTCAATGAACTTGCCGTTGTGGAAAGCATTGACCTTGAACGGCTGGACCTGGGTGTTGATAAGGGACATGAAGATTCCTCTTGGGTTGTAGGGCGGGGTGAATCGTTGGAGCAAAGACTAATAGGCAGAAACTAATAAAACAAATGAATTGGA
Organism: Stenotrophomonas sp. STEN020; assembly: GCF_056760195.1. Taxonomy (NCBI): domain Bacteria; kingdom Pseudomonadati; phylum Pseudomonadota; class Gammaproteobacteria; order Lysobacterales; family Lysobacteraceae; genus Stenotrophomonas; species Stenotrophomonas sp. STEN020. Next base: position 3,875 of record NZ_JBRREI010000053.1, on the reverse strand, counting down.
TGCATCGTATCAATAGATAGGGCCTATCAAGTGATGCCGTGAAACTGCCTCAAGGCCTGATATCGGGTGCTTTGCGGGCTTTCCAAGCCATCCAGGGCCAAGCTGAACGGCGCGACATAGACGGGATTAATCCTTAAGCAAGGATCATGGCGGTAGGCAGGGACGGGCGCGCTGACTATCCTCGCCCTCCTGAAAACCGCTAGCGAAGAGGTAATGCAGTGTCCACGTTGAAGGTTGCCGAGCTGTTGCGGGAGGCCGCTGCGCGCCTGCCGGGCGAAGATGCCCGCCATGAGGCCGAGCAGTTGCTGATCCACGTGCTGGGTGTGGAGCGGGCCTGGTTGTTCGCCCATGCCACCGATGATGTGGATGCCGAGGCCCGCGAGCGCTTCGAAGTGCTGCTGGCGCGTCGTGCCGAGGGTCAACCGCTGGCCTATCTGACCGGCCGCCGTGGCTTCTGGACGCTGGACCTGCAGGTCAACACCGCCACTCTGATCCCGCGCCCGGAAACCGAGCTGCTGGTCGAGCAGGCGCTGGCACGGCTGCCGGCCGATGACATGGTGCGGGTGGCCGACATGGGCACCGGCAGTGGCGCGATTGCCTTGTCGATCGCCAGTGAGCGACCGCTTGCAACGGTGATGGCGACCGACGTGCTGGGCCCAACCTTGGCGATGGCGGTGAAGAACGCACAGGCGCATGGGCTGGAGAACGTGTGGTTCCGGCGCGGGCATTGGTATACGGCGCTGGGCGCTGATCGTTTCGACCTGATTGTCAGCAACCCGCCGTATATCGCCGCGGGTGATCCGCATCTGGTACAGGGCGACCTGCGTTTCGAGCCACCACCGGCGCTGGCTTCCGGCGCGGATGGCCTGGATGCGATCCGCGAGATTGTTGCTGGTGCGCACGAGCATCTGGTGCCCGGTGGTTGGTTGCTGCTGGAGCATGGTTGGGATCAGGGTGAGGCCATCCGCGCGCTGCTTGAGCAGGCCGGGTTTGTGGAGGCGCAGACGGTGCAGGATCTGGAACAGCGCGATCGAGTGACGCTGGGGCGTTGGCCTGGTTGAGGTTGGGGTAGTTGCTACTGCTGTTGCCGTTGCTGGCGTTGTTGTCGCCGTGGACTTTCTTGCCTTTGTTTTAGCTCGTCATTCCCGCGAAGGCGGGAATCGCTCTGGCCTTTGCTTTTGCATTCGACTTGGGAGCCGGGACCAACGCCAGAGCCAGAGCCAAAGCCAAAGCCAAAGCCAAAGCCAAAGCGATTCCCGCCTTCGCGGGAATGACGGCGTTCAAAACCAATGCAAAGCGGAAGCAAGAAGCAAAGCTAAAGCTAAAGCGGAAAGACAAGGTCGCGCCAAAGCAGAGTCAAAAGAACCGTTCCAGCGCGCCATTCAGGTCATTTGCTGTCCGCATGACGGCCGCCAAAACCTCCCGTAGCATCCCCATTTCCAAGCCGGGGATGCCGATGATCCGTACCGCGTTCGCTGTCGTATTACTGGTCACATCACTGGGCTGCGCCGCAACGCCAGCCACCAGCAAACAAGCCCCCATCCACCCCTTGCGTGAAGGCTCGCCGATGCAGGATGACTTCGCCGATCTGGTGCCCCTGGGTGAGGCCATCGGCGACAAGCGTATCGTCATGCTCGATGAGCTCACGCACGGCGAAGGCAATATCTACGAAAGCAAGGTGCGTACCGTACGCTACCTGCATGAGCGCAAGGGCTTCGACCTGCTGGTGCTGGAAAGCGGCCTGTTCGACGTCACCCGCCTTTGGCAATCGCGGCTGCCACTGCGTGCCAATGCGCCAGGCAACATCTTCTACATGTATGCCAACAGCGCCGAGGTGTGGCCGCTGTACGACTATCTGGACGCGCAGCGTGATACGCCGGATGCAATGCAGCTGGCTGGCTTCGATGGCCGCTTGAGCGGAGCATTCTCGCGCCGGCAGCTGGTGCCGCAGCTAGGTGAGCGATTGCTGCGTCAGCCATTGGATGAAATGGCGCGGCAGCGCCTGCATCTGCATCTGCAGCAGGTACAGCAATTGCTCGATGGCAAGCTGGCAATGGCGGACGCCAGCAAACGCCAGCGCTTCCTTGATGATTCGCAATGGCTGTTGCGACTGCTGCCAGCGCCGGATGCCGAGCACGGCGACGATGTATTCAGCAGCGATGGCTTCTGGCGCCGCATCAACGCCAGCTTGCAGCGCATGGCCGAAGTGGCCTGGCAGTTGCGGCCGTTCGATGAACACGATCCGGTCATGGCCGCCAACCTGCAATGGTTGCTGGAGCAGGCCTACCCGGGACGCAAGGCGGTTGTCTGGGGGCATTACGCGCATCTGAACAAACTCGGCGGCTACCGCGACGGTCACCCGCGTGGCTTTCCGGTGGTGGACAACGTGACCCGCGCTTTGCCGCCTAGGCTGCAGAAGCAGACCTATGTGTTGCATTACGCAGGCGCGCAAGGAAGTTATCTCGACTACATCGATCAGCAGGTTCGCAAGGTGGATGCCCGGCCGTCGCAGCTCGAATCGCGCTTGACTGCCGATGCCTCGGCCGCAGCGGTATTCGTTGACCTGCGTGCGGGCAGCTTGCCCGGCGAGGAGGATCCGGCCAGCCGGCTGTGGGGCATGGACTACGCCGATGAATTGACGCTGCCCGAAGCACGGCAACGCTTCGACGGCATCTGGCTGCTGGATGGCATCACCCCGGCGACGTATGCAACGCCCTGATGGAACGCTGTAACGCAGACAAGACCGCAACATCGCTGCGTTAAACTAGCCGTCCTGTTCCCAGCGAGGCTGCCATGCGCACGCTCTACCCCGCCATCGAGCCCTACGACACCGGCACGCTCAAGGTCGACGACCGCCATACGCTGTATTTCGAACAATGCGGCAACCCCAACGGCAAGCCGGTGGTGATGCTGCACGGCGGTCCCGGTGGCGGCTGCAGCGACAAGATGCGTCAGTTCCACGACCCGTCCAAATACCGCATCATCCTGTTCGATCAGCGTGGCTCGGGCCGTTCCACCCCGCATGCCGATCTGGTCGACAACACCACCTGGGATCTGGTCGCCGATATCGAAAAGCTGCGCGAAAAGCTCGGCGTCGACAGCTGGCAGGTATTCGGCGGCAGCTGGGGTTCGACCTTGGCGCTGGCCTATGCCGAAACCCACCCGCAGCGCGTGACCGAGCTGGTGCTGCGCGGCATCTTCATGCTGCGCCGCTGGGAACTGGAATGGTTCTACCAGGAAGGTGCCAACCGTCTGTTCCCGGATGCCTGGGAGCACTACCTCAAGCCGATCCCGGCTGTGGAGCGCCACGATCTGATCTCGGCCTTCCATCGCCGCCTGACCAGTGATGACGAAGCTACCCGTCTGGCCGCTGCGAAGGCCTGGAGCGTATGGGAAGGTGCTACCAGCTTCCTGCATGTGGACGATGACTTCGTCAACAGCCACGAAGACCCGCAGTTCGCGCTGGCCTTCGCCCGCATCGAGAACCATTACTTCGTCAACGGCGGCTTCTTCGAAGTGGAAGATCAGCTGCTGCGTGACGCGCACAAGATTGCCCACATCCCGGGTGTGATCGTGCACGGTCGCTACGACGTGGTCTGCCCGCTGGCCAATGCCTGGGAACTGCACAAGGCCTGGCCGAAGGCGCAGCTGCAGATCAGCCCCGCGTCCGGCCACTCGGCATTTGAAGCCGAGAACGTCGACGCACTGGTACGCGCCACCGACAGCTTCGCCGCTTGATAAGCGCGCCCCTGTAGTGCCGAGCCATGCTCGGCAGGGGCGTTACCGATAAACCCCTTTTGTAGGAGCGGCGTCAGCTGCGAAGCTGGTAAGTGATCAGATCGCAGAAATGCTCGATTGATCGTTGTCACCAGCTC
>NZ_JBRREI010000052.1:0-31862 GCF_056760195.1 Stenotrophomonas sp. STEN020 | reverse complement strand
TGTCTGCATGTTTTATTTTTGCAATTAATGTTCCGGTGCATCTGCCTGTTCTTGAACATCCCTAAACGGAACCTATTAACTTGTTGGCCCCCGCTAGGCTCGGCACTACGTTGCTTCGCTCTTGCTCAAAGCCCCTCGCCCGCTTGCGGGAGAGGGGTTGGGGTGAGGGCGGCTTTTTGCTTTGGCCGGTAACGCCCCTGCCGAGCATGGCTCGGCACTACAGGAAGGCGCCGAAGGCTACCACTCCCCAACCCTCCCCTTTGCACTGCGTGCAAAAGGGAGGGAGCGGATCGTCAGCGCTTCTTGCCTGCTTCTGCACCCAACCAGCGGTCCAGCCAGTCTTCACTTTCGGCCAGCATGGTCATGATCGATTCGCGTGCGCGGTAAGCATGCGATTCGTTCGGTAGCATCACCAAGCGCGAGGTGCCGCCCAAACCCTTCACCGCGGCGAACATGCGCTCGCTCTGGATCGGGAAGGTGCCGGAGTTATTGTCGTCCTCGCCGTGGATGAACAGGATCGGGTCCTTGATCTTGTCGGCGTAGTTGAACGGCGACATCTTCTGGTACACGTCCTGCGCCTGCCAGTAGTTGCGCTCCTCGGCCTGGAAGCCGAACGGCGTCAGCGTGCGGTTGTACGCACCCGAACGCGCGATGCCTGCCTTGAACAGGCGCGTATGCGCGAGCAGGTTGGCGGTCATGAACGCGCCATAGGAGTGGCCGCCAACTGCAATGCGCTCACGGTCACCAACACCGCGCTTCACCACTTCATCCACTGCTGCCTGTGCGCTGGCAACCAGCTGCTGCACATAGGTGTCGTTCGGCTCGGTGTCACCCTCGCCGACGATCGGCATGGTCGGGTTGTTCAGCACCACATAGCCTTTGGCCAGGAAGGCCTGCGGCCCCCAATAGCTGATAGCGTTGAAACGGTACTTCGAGCCGCTGACCTGGCTGGCGTCGGCGGCAGATTTGAACTCAGCCGGGTAAGCCCACATCAGCAGCGGACGCGGGCCATCCTTCTTGGCGTCATAGCCCGGCGGCAGCAGCAGGTCGGCGGTGAGTTCGACGCCATCGGCGCGCTTGTAGCGGATCTGTTCCTTCTTCACTCCACGCAGCTGCGGCAGCGGATGAGCGAAGTGGGTCAGCTCGACCGGCTTGGCATCAGCAGCCAAGCCGCGCGCATACAGATTGGCTGGCACGTCATTGGATTCGCGATAGGTCAAGATGCGGCCTGCTTCGCCTTCGATGATGCCCAGCGGCACTTCGTAATACGGCGCCTGCGAGTGGAACAGGCGTTCGCTCTTGCCACTGTCCAGGTCAACGCGGTCCAGGAACGGACGATCACCTTCAGCCGATGCGCCGTCACCAATGCGATAGAAGCCCTTGCCATCAGCGGTCAGCTGCAGGCGCGAGCGGCCGCCGTCATCCATCTGCAGCAAGGGCTCGCCCGGGTCGCTGTAGCGATCATCTTCCGAGCGCTGGACCAGCAGCGTTGCGGCCTGATCCAGATGATCCGGCGCAATCTTCCACTGTTTCACCTGACGGCTCTTCCACCAGTACTCATCCAGCAGCGCCAACTCGCCATTGGCCCAGCTAACGCCCGCGTAGCGCGAGCCCAGCTGCGCCAGCGTCACCGGCGGCTTGTCGAACGGCGCTGCCTGCAGCAGCACCGCATCGCGCACCTTGGCCTCACGCGAGGGGTCACCGCCATCCTGTGCTTCGGCCCACACAAGCGAGGCCGGTGCGTCAGCACGCCAACTGATCGAACGCACGCCGGTGGGGACTGCATCGTTGCCGGTCGGCAGGCCATCGACCAGCGGCAGGCGCGCCACCGTGTGCACCAGCTTGCCCTGCGCATCCAGCACTTCGATGTTGCGCGGGAAACGGCTGACCGGCACCGCATAGGAGAACGGCCGCTGTACGCGCTGGCTCAGCAGGTACTTGCCATCTGGCGAGGCCGACAGGCCCAGATAGATTCCCGCTGCACCGACCGGCTTGCTGTCGCCGCTGATCGACACCCGCACCGGCTGTGCCTGCAGGTAGTACTCGAACAGACGCGCATCGTCTTCGTTCTTCAACAGGTCCTGGTAGGTGCGCACGGTGCGCACGCCCTGCCCGGCCTCGGTCTGCTGCACCGCCGGCCCGGTCGGGACACCATCGCCATGCGGCGGCTCACCCTGCCCGGCAGGACGCTGCATGACCAGCAGCGCATCGCTACCCGGCAGCCACGCATAGCCGTTGCCGACGATGCTGTTCAGGCGCTCAGCCACGCGCCGCGCACTGGCATTCTCCACGTCCACCAGCCACAGCTCATTGCTGCCGGTGGCCGGATTCAACTGATTGAAGGCCAGGTACTTTTGATCCGGCGACCAGGCCAGCGAGGCCACCGACAGCGACTGCGGCAAACCGGTGATCTGGCGCTCCTTGCCATCACTGGTGGAGGCCAGCCACAGCTTGCTGCCGAACGAGAAGCGGCTGTCGGACACGGTCTTGGGATTGATGCGCAGGCCGGCCAGCTTCAGCTCCGGGGCCGCCACCTGGGCGATCGACGGCAGCGCCGGGGTCTGCAGCAGCGCAGTCAGGTCTCGCTTGGGCGACAGGTACAGGCTGGGCGCGCGCGGGGCATCCACCACGGCCTGCAGCGCCGCCGACGGCAGCCGGTAGCCTTCGCCTTGCTGGGCGCCCTTCTGCGCCAGCGGTGGGCTCAACGCCATAACCGGCGGTACCGCCAGCAGCAGGCCGGCACACAGCACCAAGGCGGCTGAAGCGCGACGACGGCGGTGGGGAGACAGGTTCATGGCGCATTCCTATTGGACGAAAACAATCCGCCAACTTAACAATCCCCATCGACGCTGGCCCCTGCCGTTGGTTGGGCCCGCAGCGCTGGCACCTCGCCGCGATATACTGGGCGGCCCGTTCCGAGGGGCGCTGCGACCGTTGGGTGGACCTGTCCACTACAGCCCGTGTTCTTGCACGGACTTCCCAAACGGCCAGGCTCGGACGGCTTTCACGCAACAACGGCGCCCGGCGAACGCGAGCCTGCTCGCACCACACCGGAGCTCTAAATGAACGCTGTTGCCGCTACCTTCTCGCAGGAAGGTGATTACAAGATCCGCGATATCTCGCTGTCCGACTGGGGCCGTAAGGAACTGGACATCGCCGAGCACGAAATGCCGGGCCTGATGTCGATCCGCCGCAAGTACCAGGCCGAGCTGCCGCTGAAGGGCGTGCGCGTGACCGGCTCGCTGCACATGACCATCCAGACCGCGGTGCTGATCGAGACGCTGAAGGACATCGGCGCCGAAGTGCGTTGGGCCTCGTGCAACATCTTCTCGACCCAGGACCACGCTGCCGCCGCGATTGCCGCCACCGGCACGCCGGTATTCGCATGGAAGGGCGAGTCGCTGGAAGAATATTGGGACTGCACCCTGGATGCGCTGACCTTCACCCTGGCCGACGGCACCCTGACCGGTCCGGAGCTGGTGGTCGATGACGGCGGTGACGTCACCCTGCTGATCCACAAGGGCTACGAGCTCGAGAACGGCAGCAACTGGGTCAACGAGCCGGCTTCCTCGCACGAAGAACAGGTCATCAAGAACCTGCTCAAGCGCGTTGCCACCGAGCGCCCGGGTTACTGGGCCCGCGTGGTCAAGGATTGGAAGGGCGTCTCCGAAGAGACCACCACCGGCGTGCACCGCCTGTACCAGCTGGCCCAGGCCGGCACCCTGCTGATCCCGGCAATCAACGTCAACGACTCGGTCACCAAGAGCAAGTTCGACAACCTGTACGGCTGCCGCGAGTCGCTGGCCGATGGCCTGAAGCGCGCGATGGACGTGATGCTGGCCGGCAAGGTTGCCGTGGTCTGCGGTTACGGCGATGTGGGCAAGGGTTGCGCCGCTTCGCTGCGTGCCTATGGCGCGCGCGTGGTGGTCACCGAGATCGACCCGATCTGCGCCCTGCAGGCCGCAATGGAAGGCTTCGAGGTCAACACCATCGAATCCACCCTGGGCTGTGCCGACCTGTACGTCACCACCACTGGTAACAAGGACATCATCCGCATCGAGCACCTGAGCGCGATGAAGGACCAAGCCATCGTCTGCAACATTGGTCACTTCGACAATGAAATCCAGGTTGATGCACTGGTGGGCTACAAGGGCGTGCAGCACGTCAACATCAAGCCGCAGGTGGACAAGTACATCTTCCCGAACGGTAACGCGATCTTCCTGCTGGCCGAAGGCCGCCTGGTCAACCTCGGCTGCGCCACCGGCCACCCGAGCTTCGTGATGTCCAACTCGTTCGCCAACCAGACGCTCGCACAGATCGACCTGTGGGCCAACAAGGACAGCTACGAGAACAAGGTCTACCTGCTGCCGAAGAAGCTGGACGAAGAAGTGGCCCGTCTGCACCTGGAAAAGATCGGCGTGAAGCTGACCACCCTGAGCCAGGAACAGGCCGACTACATCGGCGTGCCGGTCGACGGCCCGTTCAAGCCGGACCATTACCGCTACTGATTTGCTTTGCCCTGCTTTGCTTTAGCCCCTCTCCCGTTCACGGGAGAGGGGTTGGGGTGAGGGCAGCTTTTAGCTGGTAAAGCCCCTGCCGAGCATGGCTCGGCACTACAGTTTGAGCCCCTCTCCCGCCTGCGGGAGAGGGGTTGGGGTGAGGGCAGCTTTAGCTGGTAAAGCCCCTGCCGAGCATGGCTCGGCACTACAGCTTGAGCACCTCTCCCGCCTGCGGGAGAGGGGTTGGGGTGAGGGCAAGCTTTGCAAAGAACGGGCGCCGCAAGGCGCCCGTTCTGCTTTCTGCGCGTCCTTCACACCTTCAAAGCACACACAACCAGCATCCCGTACCCAAGCACCAACCGGATCGCCAACACCCAATCTTTGCCGCATCATTGCCCTGTCCCTCTCCTTCCAGGAAGCGCAGATGACCAGCAGCGACAAAGTCCAAGGCCCGGCGTCGTATTTCCCATCCATCGAGAAGACCTACGGCAAGCCGGTAAAGCACTGGCTGCAGCTGCTCGACACCATCAAGGACAAGAAGCACATGGAACAGGTGGCTTTCCTCAAGGAACAGCACAATATCGGCCATGGCCATGCCAATGCGCTGGTCGCCTACCAGCGAGCGCAGAGCGGAGGCTGACAGGCCCACAGCAAGCGATACACGCATACTCCTCTCTGACAAGAATCCCGACATGCAACCCACCCTCATCGAGCGCCCAGCCTTCACCGTCGTCGGCATGGAAGCAATCTTCCGCGAAGGCGAGGATGGCTACGCAGATCTCTGGCAGCGTTTCATTCCCCGCGAAAATGAAGTCACCGGAAAGATTGATCCTGTCGTCAGCTACGGCGTCTGCATACCGCAGGCCGATCGCACGCTGCGCTATATCACCGGCTTCGAAGTAGGCGAAGACGCGACCCTTCCGGTCGGCATGACGCGCTTCCAGGTTCCCGCGCAACGCTATGCGATATTCACCCACACCGGCACTGCGCCACAGATCAGCGCGACATTCCAGGCAATCTACGACCACCTGCTGGCCGATCACGGCCTACAGGCGAAAGACGGCGTTGATCTCGAGCGCTACGACGCACGCTTTGACGACCCGTTCAATCCGGCATCGCAGATGGAGCTGCATATCCCGATCCATTGATCGGCAAGGCGGCGACATTGAGCGTAGTTTCCTGCACAAGTGCTTCGCTCGCTTGAGCCACACCATTCAGCTGAAAGAGCGCGTGGGAAGCCGCTCTCTTCGCATACGTTCCACCCCTCAACCTCGATGGATGGAAACACCACCATCCACCAGCATCGCCGCGCCGGTCATGAACGAAGACTGGTCCGAGGCCAGGAACATTGCTGCTGCAGCCAGCTCGCGCGGATCAGCGATCCGCTTCAACGCATGCAACTTGGCCACCTGCGCCATCGCTTCCGCTGAGCCATTCATCTCGTGCGCCATCGGTGTATCGGTGCCGCCAGGCAACAAGGCATTCACCCGTAGCCCTTGCGGCCCGAATTCCGACGCCAATACCTGGGTCAAGCCGATGATGCCGGACTTGCTGGCCGCATACGCCGCAGCGCCAGCAAAGCCCACCGTGTGGCCGACGAAGGTTGACGTGAATATCAGGCTGCCAGCGCCGCTGCGCAGCATTGCTGGTATCTGGTACTTGGCGGCCAAGAACATCGCGGTGAGATTGGTGTCCAGCGTGCGCTGCCAATCAGCCAGTTCCAGCTCCGGTGTCGGCCCCAATGGTCCCATCATGCCAGCGTTGTTGAAGGCCACGTCCAGCCGACCGTACTGGCCCAACGCCAACTCAACCAAGGCCTTTGCATAGCCTTCTTCGCAGACATCGCCCGGCAGGCAGACTGCGCTACCGCCACTGCTGGCAATCTCCGTGACAAGCAGATCCAGCTCGACTGCGCGGCGCGCGCCCAGCACAAGCGCTGCGCCTTCAGCGGCGAACAGCACTGCTGCAGCGCGGCCGATGCCAGAACTGGCTCCGGTGATGATCACAACCTTTCCCTGTAGTTGCTTCATGTAAGCTCCACTCAACGAAGGAACTGCATGCTGCACCCACGATGGCGGCGATGCCCGCCAGAATCGGACACCAAAGCCATCAGGCCAGAACCGCAACAGGAATCAGTGCACGATGGCTCTCTTCACGCCGCAGGAAATGAGATGAGCGACCTCACCGATGTGCGCTTCACCCTCGCCGTGCAGGACCTGGCCAGGTCCACCGACTACTACGCTTCAGTGCTTGGCCTGCGGACGGACTTCACCGCACCGGGCTGGAGTTTCATGTCGCGCGGCAGCTTCCGGGTGATGTTGGGCGAATGCATCGACGCAACACCGCCACATGCGCTTGGTGACCACTCCTGGTATGGCTACATCACCGTGTCCGACGCCGCCGCCTTGTTTGATGAGTACCGAACCGCAGGCGCTGAATTCACCCAGCAGCTCGCTGACAAGCCCTGGGGCATGCGCGAGTTCGGAGTGCGCACGATCGACGGGCACAGGATCATGTTTGGCGAGGAGCTCTGAGGGTTCGCCAGGATGCAGACGGGCGCTGGGCGCTGGAGCGCGCTCACCTCGGCTGTTGTAGGAGCGGCGTAAGCCGCGAAGCCGGTGCATCATCAGATGGCGTTGATGATCAGGGTTTCGACACCATCAGCTTCGCGGCTTACGCCGCTCCTACAAAGATGCAGATTATGCGTGGCCGCATACGCAGCCTGAACTGCCGGAAATAACCAAGACTGCTGTTGTGGGAGCGGCGTAAGCCGCGAAACTGACACAGCCTCCAATGGCGCAAATACCTGGAACTTCCAGCACCATCTGCTTCACGGCTTACGCCGTTCCCACAATCAAGAGGAACCTAGATTGCACCGGGACGCAGACGCAGACTGCCCAGCACCTTGTCCCATAGCCACAGCGCCTGAGAATCATCGCGGAACGCCGGCGTTTCGGGCTTATCTTCGGTCAGCAACTGCAACGACAGGAACGGGAACTGCAATGACTCCGGGCGGCCCTGCGATTCCCACAGGAAGGCATACATCTTGCGGTCGCCACCTTCTGCATGAGCAAGTATCTCCTGCCCCTGGATCGGCCCGACGTTGCGTTCTCCGCGGCGCAGATTGCGCATCCGCGCGGCAGCCTCTGCATACTCCGGCGGCAAGTCGGAAGCACGCTGCAGCAAGGGCTGGTCGGGCTTGCCGGTGACATAGGACATCAGCGTCATGCGTGCACCGGGATAGGCACGCGGACGCAGCCCAATCGTCATTTCCTCGCTATTGATGCGGCTGCCTGCAATGAAGCCCGAATCAATGCAGAAGCCCGCGGCGGTCGGAATGGTGTTGGGATCGCGATAGCTGATCCTCGGTCGCAGTACGCGGTAGTTCTCGATGGCAGCAGGCAACTTCGCGGCCTCGGTCTCGCCACTGACCAGGTATTGCACGTTGTGCGTTGGGTCCAGCACGTATAGCTCTTGGCGATGACCGGCGCGGCTACTCTCGCTGAGCCAGGACGTCACCAACACCGCATCATCGTCAAAGCGCGTTTCACTGACCGACATGGACTCACCCGCACGATGCCGCGCGGCCTTCAGCGCAGCGATGCGCGCAGCCACCCGCTGACGGAAGGCGTCCGCAGATACGCCGGTACTCGTCTCCACCTTCTTGCGTGCGTACACGTAACCAGGCTGGATCGCGGTATAGGGAGTTACATCCAGCAGGAATCGCCCAACGCACAAAGTCTTCATTTCGCTTCCCTGTTGTTTCGGTGCCGCGCCGGCAACGCCGCCTGAGGCAAAGGTCAGTAGTACTGCCGCCAAAAAGCCATGCAACAACGGCCTGCGCGTCATCGCGTGCAACGCCTCATGCCCAGTCCGCGCTTTGCGCAAACCGCACGGCGGCATAGAGGGTTGCCCAGCGGGTGCGCTCGTCGTTGTAGCTGCCTTGATGGTCATAGCCTTTTTTTCCCTTCAATGCGTACTGCCCGGTGCCGAAACTGCCTTGGCGGAAACATCCTGCGACCTCAGCTTTGGGGGCCGCACCTGAACACGCCGGGACTGTGCCATCACCGGGATCGGTGGGGTCGGCAATCTCCAGCTTGATCACACCAACCGCATCCTGCAGCTTTATCTTGCCGTTGCGGTTGTCCGACACCGGCGTCACCGAATCCACTCCGGTCATGCTGCCGCCGCTCCAGGTCAGTGAGCCCCAGGCGAGCTGTTTGGCGTCATCGCCGTAGTGCGCGAAAGTCGGCTTGTGGTATTTGCGAGTGATGTCCTTATGGAAGTCCTTCACCCCTTCGAGAATGATCTGGAAGTTGGTACGCGGTGTAAGCGCTGGGCCATCTTCTTCCTCGCGCGCTGATGCAGCCGCCGCTGTCGGCGCACTTGGATCAAGCAATTCGGTATTGCCCTCGGGGACCAACCCATACCACTTGGTGTTGAGATATATCTCACTGTAAGGATCACCGCCAACAGGCAGCTTTGGGCCTTCGTCGCCCAGCTGAAGCCACGCCTTGCCCTCGTTGTAGTCAGCAGCAGGCAACAGCTCCAGACCACCGGCCGACCTGGCCAGGATAGCTACCACTTCCCCGGCATCACGACCGAGAATGATGCTGGATGCACCGGTATAACCGGCGCGGCAATGATGGTAGGTCGCCGCTGCGCCCGTCGCCGGCATCACGCCATGGGAGATACCCAGCAGCTTGCCGTAGTTCGACACCTGCGATACCGCCCGCGCTACAAGTCCGCCCATGGAATGGGTGACCAGCAATACCTTCTGCGCGTTGATACCACGCGTGGCGTAGTACGGCAGGATCACGTTATCGATGCGCGCGATGATGTCCTGGGCCGAGAAGCGATTGCTCTGCAGCCAGTTGTAGCCACCGGACCAGACTTCGAAGCGGTAGTGTGCCGCGTGCTTGGCCTGTTCCAAGGTGAGCGCAGCATTGCCGCCGACCATCTCGCCGTACTCGGCCGGCGCGCGTGCGCCATCTTCGGCCCACCATGGCTGCAGTTTGCCTGCCGACATCAGGTCATTGAGCTTGCGGTGCATCTCGGCCATCACCGGGTTGTAAGCCGAGCGCATCAACTGGCCCCAGCCACGCTCGCGTGCCAGCGCCTCGGGAATGGTGCCTTCCGCATCGAGCGAACCGCGGTCATCCACTTCCGAGGTCCACGGATTCAACAAGCGTTGCCGCGTGGCGGCGCCACGGAACAGGAACACGAACATCTGCCCGATCGCACCCAGCACCGCGCCGACACCGTCGGTGTTCGGCGGCCGCCACACCGGGTCACCGGTGATCTTCGACTTCAGGTTGGTACCCATGATGCCGGGCAGGAAGATGACCGGAATCACCGCATCGGTATCGGCCTCGACCACTTTGTCGCGTTTGTCCTTGACCTGGGTAAGCCGCGCACGTGCGACCGGCCGGCCATCCTCGTCCCAGTCTCCGCTGGGCAGCACAACTTCCTGTTTCTCTTCCATGCGCTAGACCTTCCCCAGAACCTTGATGAGCACCTCATCGATACCCTGCCCGCGCTGCCGCGGCAGGCGCCCCTGTGCATCGGTGACCAGCTCGCTGCGGCCACCATCACCGCGGGTGATCTGCACCCGCGTGTTGGGCATGGGATCGCCCGTGGCCCGGTGCCGTACTACATAGACATCATCGAACTGCGGATCTGGCCAGCTGTTCATCTCGGTGGACAGATGGGTGCCGCCGAGGAAACTCTTCTTGCTCGCGTGCACGGTGATCTTGCCCGGGCAGTTGAAGCTGATGTTGCCGCCTTCGATGGTGACACTGGCGCCACCGGAGGTGGCGATATGCAAAGTCTTGCCGGCAGTGAGTTCCACCACGCCTTGTGCACTGGCTGCGCGTAGTGCTTGCCGTGCTTGCATGCGTACTTCGTCGTGTTGCGCCTGCAGGTTCAACTCATCGGTGCCGGCCACCACGCTGAAGGCATTGCCGCCGTCGGTTCCGCCTTCCACCGCGCTGGCCAGCATGCCGATGGACTGACCTGCATGCAGCCGCGCAGCGCCCATCACTGCGGTATCGCTGTCACCGCCGCTGGCCAATAGCAGGCCTTCGCCGACCGACCAGTGCAGTGCCTGCCCAGCGACATGGACAATGCCAGCCGGCGCCGCGAACCCCAGCAGCGGATCACCGCTATGCGGTACCCGGCCCTCACCGGCGCTTGCCTGCCGCTGCTCGGCTTCGCTGCTGGCAGCTTGGTATTCCGTACCGGCAACCGTGGTCTTGGCGCTGGCCAGCATCGCTGCCAGCGGCGCCTTGTCTGGCACGATGCTGGAGCGGTCCTTGCCGCGTGCGCCTTCCTTCATCGCCAACGCAGTGGTCAGATGCGTGCGCGCAGATTGATTGAAGCGTGTACTCAAGGCCTGCAACTGATTGAGCAGGGCCGCCGGTTGCACGGCTTCGCCCGCCGGACTGTTGCTGCGATGCGCATAGGCACTGAACCAGGCGCCCGACGTTGTACGCACCGCGCCCCAGGCATCACTGCGCAGTTCGAAGCCGGTGCCACGCAAGCTGCCGAGGAAGTTGTCGGCCTGATGGCGAAGATGTCCAAGGCTCAGCTGCGAGGTCTGCTGGCTGCTGGCCAGCTGCACACGCAGCTGCTGGTCGCTGTCATCAAACAGCAGATGATTGCTGCCTTCGCCGCCGTCCCACTCACGCGAACGAATGCCCCACACCGCGCCCGCATTGCGGTGCGAATCGTCGCCGGCGCCTGCCGCATGCCAGGCCGGTGCATGGCCACCACTGAGATTGCCCTGCGCACTGGCCGTGCCATCGCGCGCCTGCGCGTAGGCGCTGTGATCGGCGTCGGCACTGGCACCAGCGGGCGTGGGCGCAACGCCCGCTTCGCCACGGCCGTTGTACAGCGCGCCCAACACGATGGGACGGTCGATATCACCCTCAAGGAAACCGACCAGCACTTCCTGGCCGATACGCGGCAGGAACTGCGCGCCAACACCGGGGCCCGCATAGCGCTGGGCTACCCGCAGCCAGGTGGTGCCGCCCTGCTCATCCTGGAAGTGGAAACGCACCCGAATCCGGCCAAGGCTATCGGCATGCACGTCCTTGCTGTTGCCGCCCTGCCCCGCGACGACCACCGCGGTCTGATAGCCCGGCACGGTCGGCCGTGGATTCAGCCGATGACCGTTGCCATCTTCCAGCGCCGGCCGCCACGGCAAGTTCCGCTCGGTTGCCTTGAAGCGATTGGCATAGCCCACTTTCTCAGCCTGCTGCCACAGCCCGGCATCGGTCTCTGCCATCGGCGTGCTACCCAAGGCATCGTCCATCGCCTTGCGTACATCAGTCGGCAGGTTGTTGATACCCGCGTGCTCCACCTCCACCAGCAACAACTCGGGCGCGGTCGCAAACGGCGCCTGTTGCACCTCAAGCCATGTACCGGACTGGAAACCACGCACCGTGCCCTGACCCTGCCAGCTGCGGCCATGGACTTCATACGCCTGCGCCTGCAAGCGCGCATACCAATCGGCCGCACCGGCATTGCTGAAGGCATATGCGCCAACAACGTCATAGCTTTCGCGCTTGGAGGCCTCACCGCCGCCGTCCAAGGGCAGCTGCGTGCTGATGCTGCGCACCTGACGGTAATCATCGCTGAGCAGGCTCAGGCTGGTGCTGCCAAGGGCACGGCGCCGGCCCAGCATCTGGATGCTGTCCGTGGATTCGGTGGCATCACTGCGATGGAAGCGCACGCCGCCTGCGGCGCTGCTGGCGTCCTGCGGCAGGCCCAGGCTATCGGCGAAGATCTCCATGCCGTTGCCGCAAGTTGATTGTTCTTCGGCGTACAGGCGCCAACCCAGCCCTTCCTCGGCCAACAGCCGCTGCAGGAAATCCAGATCGCTCTCGCGGTACTGCACGCAATAGCTGCGCACGCGCGTACCAATGAATTCATCGCAGCCTTCGGCCCAGCGCCAATTGGCCAGGTCCGGATAGTCGGCAAGCACGGCGTCGACTATCTCGCGCACGCTCTTGTCCTGGAACACACGGCTGTGCCGCGCATGCTGCAGCCACCAGGTCCACGATCGCAGCGACACGCGATAGCGCACCAGTCCGCCATCACTGCCCATGCGCTGTGCGTGCGCAACCAGACCACTGCGTTGCTGCTCGCCACCATCGGCCATGCGCATCACCAGCACCGCCTGGGTGCCAAGCAACGCATCCAGCGCAACGCCTTGATCGGTGGACAGCACATCCACATCCGTCTGCGCGTGCGCAGACAGGCCATCGCGGCCCCACCAGCGTTCGACCATGCCCCCGCCAAATCCCGAGCATCGCCATTGATACTGACGCTGTGCATCACTCGGCGCAGCCACCTGCGCCATCAGGCTATTCAGCTTATCCATGCCAACCCAATGCGTTTCCCGTCTGCCATTCAGCAGACGCGGTAGGATCCCCCAGACCGAATCTATCAGAACTTTCCTATAGCCCGCGTTACGGGTTGGAGGGGTCGGATTGGTGGAAACAGCGGGGAATCTGCCGGAATCACTGGGTTTGCTGTACGCAAACAGGGAGGCATTTAGCCTGTTCACAAATGTGCTGACACCAAATGTTTGCGATTTGAGCGACCAACATCACGTTTTCGCGACAGCTAACACATCCATCTAGTCACGTCGTACCACCGGTCCAAGCGGATACAACGCCAGCGGACCGCCCACCAACAATCCATCGGATCACTACACTTGCGTCTCGTCACCTCGACTAGGGATGCCCACGCAGCCTGCAGAAGCGGAGCAGCCAGTTTCAGCATTGGCTACGCCGGACATCTGTCGTTGACGTCCATGCCCCCGATCACCTCGTGAGCATTTGATATCAAAAGCCGCTCGCATCCAGCTGGTCACGCCTGGCCAGCAAAAAATTTGTACCTCGACTAGTAATGACCTGCCCTTGGCGGCGCCTTGCTTCGATACCAATCCATGCACTCTGGATCACGTTTGCATGTTTCCGCCGGGGTCAGCAATCGATCGGGGAAATTCAAGTGACCAGGGTAATAACCAGAGGCATAAACCTTAATTTTCCGACCTGGAAAGAATGCAACCCACAAATAACCCGAGTTGATCATCGAATACGGAGGAACTTCAACCTCTTCTGCATACAAAGAATGCTTATCACGCACATACAGTGCGTCATCACTCCATTTTACTGTCACCTTCGTTCCAGGTTTCCAAGGATAAGGCAACGCAACACTTCCCGCAGAACCGTTGCCGTTATTGTACGGCTGAACCGCTCCACCCCAAGATCCATTTACATAGATTGATCCAATTGGCATATCTGTATAGTTCAAACCGGACAGACTTAGCCCAATTTTATCAGGCGCAAACTGGGACCCGTCTTTCTCACTTGCCTGACATGCTGCGAGCGCCCCCAAAAGACCAATGAGGAGAATAACCAGTCCTTCGTGTGACCGAGCTTCAAATAGAGACTTTAAAAAAGGCTTAAAGTTTAGTCTCAACACAGAACCTCCGCTTAAACGATTGGAGGCGCAACGGCTTGCGGGTGCAGCGAAGCCGAGCAGTGGATCGTCGTCGTGCGGGACGCGCCCGCCGCCTGCTTTGGCATGACGCGGGCGCCGGCGTCGCTGCGTCGCAAGCGATTGGCCCGAGTAGCGCTACGGAGGTGATACATATTGCTTTGACGATCTTCATGATCTCTCTTGGTTGGGAGGGGGTTGTTGCACGCGTGCACAGCCTCACCCCCCCTCCTCAGCCCTCCCTTTTGCTATGCGAAAGGGAGGGAGCAGAGTCGCTGCCTCTGTCTCTGACTGCGTTGACGGTGGTGTCGGCTTGTGATTCGGCATTTCCGGATTGATACGCCGCAGATGAAGGTCGTGCAAAATCGAGTCGAAACGCTTTTTAGGTCAGCGCACATTTATTGGGCACAACCTCAAGAAAAGTTACCCTCCCAATCCAGACACACAGCCTGCCGCATGCTAACTCAATCAATAACGGGTCGGAGCTCAATTTGTTCCATATGGAACCTCAACACTGAACGTTTCGCCATCGTCCGATTTGAGCACATAGGTATGCACAACACCATCGTCGTCAGCTAACAAATGACCGTTCCAGTCTACTGTGTAGACATGGCCATCTATATGCAACTTAGCCCGCCCGACAACCTCACTGTTCTCTGGCAGCAGCAATCCGCCGAGCCCCCCGCCACGCGTCATCGATATTCCATCGACTTGACGCTTATCTACGGGAAAGTCATAGCTACCAAGAGCATCTATTAACTTGAGTTCCACAACTCTAGGCCTATAAGGAGCCGCATCCAAATTCCAGTTATTTACTAGATCATTGACCCACGCCCCGGGAATGTAAAGTTTCTCACTAAGATAGGTTTCGCTCAATTCACCACCTTCGACCACGGCACAGCAAACAACTCGATTTGCAACCAAATCATAGGCCGCAAAGCGCTCACCCTGCACGGGAATCGACGGCAGCATGCCGAAGAAATAGTTTTTTCGATAATCCAACTCGGTCCCCACCGACCGCCAACCTCCGATCAGCGTACCCGCATTACCCTCTTGAAGTTCTTGCGCTCCGCCGATCTTTTGGTCGGGCGAGAAAACAACTGGCTCAACCTCAGTCGCACCACCGCTTGACGTACCGCCACCGGGCGCTTCCCGCCCCCCCAGTTGAGAGTCATTTCGCGATTGGCACGAAAGCACCAAACCAAAACTTACGACCAGCAAAAGGAAATACATAATTCTTCGCATTTTAGTTCCCTGTCGCTGACCAATGCGGATCATCTTTTTTTCTTTTCTCGCCAGCATGGTTCCAGTGAACTACTCCGAAACTGTGGCCCACACCAATAATCCCACGCTTCCCCCCTATCAGGACACTAGCACCACTTGCATCAACAACCGTCTTCCCCAAACCCCAGCTAGGATCGAACCTCATATCAATGGCATCCCCACGATTATGATTTGACCTATATGGCTTTGCGACGGCGTCTTGAGTTCTATATAGCCTATGCATTAGCCGCGCTGCCTCCTTCGCTTTCGCCATATCCGGCTGCCCGAGCTCATTCAAATGTAGCCAATCAATCCTAACTGGTGCATCTCCGTTCTGCGGCTCAAACGGAGGAACTTTATCTGGAGACAAGCCGTCGCTGATTTCTTTGGCGTAGTACATCAAGTATGATCGCTGCGGCGGACGAAGCGTGTTCGAAATAGTCACCTTCACCCCACCCGCTTCGAGCGCCGCTACAAACCTACGAACATTACTTTGAAATGGCTCCACAAGATCAGCGATGCTCCTGCTGGCAGGGAACTTCGAGTGCCAGTCTGCCCCGCTCTTGTGTACAACTCCATCATCGTTGCTTTCTTGAACTTTCAACGGGGAATGGAAGTTACTCAGAATTCCAATCGGATGAAGATGGTAGACATCCGGCTTCGCTGGAAACCCATTTACCTTGCCGGCAACATCCGCCCACCAGCGCAGCTGGCCTATCCGAATTTTTTCGGCCTGCCACTCTGGTGTTCCGTCCAGCATCAGCGGGTCCAGCGCATTCCATTTGTCATCGGCACCACCCCACTCGCTTTCGTAGCGCACGATCAGGCGACTCAGGGCTTGCAACAACATTGGCTGTCGGCTCGCCGCTAGCATCTCAGCTTTGCTGATGTGCCCGTTGCTGTCGGTGTCCAACTGCTCATGCAACTTCCGGATCAGCGCGCTCTTTTCAACCTTGTCCGCGCGCATCTGGAATTGCTGCACCTCCTCCTTCCTCAATACACCAAGCTTGAGCAAACTAGCTGCGAACAGGTCGACTGGCTCGACACCTCTCTCTTCCAAGGCTTCGAAGCTCAGTCAAATCCAACATAGTCCGAACAACCGAGGCGCTGCGGCTCGCGGTTAAAGTAAAAATACTTCGACCTGAAACAGTCATCTCCGGAGGGAGAAATTCACAACCCCCAAGCAGGATGAAATCATTATCGCGGGCGAATGGTAGTAACGACTGCATCCCACAAACCCATAGCTTCCTTGTCAGTCAACTTCGAATCAAACTTGACTGGGGACTTACCTGATGGCAGACCGCGAGGAGTTTCATATGCTATCGGGTTTGTATTCTCCAAGCTCACGTCTTCGCTCGAAATTTCAGTCACCGTACTCATCGATAGTACAAAAGAAGGCATGGACAAGCTTGGGGACGCTCGCATTGACCACAACCCGAAGGACAAAGAATGACGTCCTTCAAGTTCCTCGACTCGCACAAGCGCTTGCTCCGCCTCTTCGCCTGCGACAGAGACAGCCCCCTTTCGGAGAACAGTCATTCCTCTCCCCAAAAATTCAGATGCCTCTTCGACTCGACTGACCAATGTCTCGCCCGACCCCGACTTCTCCATGCTGCTGGTATAGAACTCAAACAACACCCCCTCTTGGCCACGCCCCGGCGATGTCTGAAAGTTTGACACTTCGTAATCTTGGGTCGAACTAATCAGCAGCGGTCCGAGGCAAAAAGCACCTTCTTTAGCACCATTGCCTGCTTTCGCCACTTCTATCTGATCCACTAACTTCTCCACGCGACTGGATACTGTGTCACCATCGCTCGGATAGGAGTCTCCCTTTATGAACACTTGCACGCCGCCGATCAGAACGTGCGCCTCATAGGTAACTGCACGAGTGGTTTCTATACTTTGATACCGCTCAACCAATCGAACGCCCTCTCTGATTTTGCTCTCCCCCCTAAAAATCGACGCACCAGACTCCAAGCTAATATCGGACTTTATTGAACTAACTCGCTCGCCTACACGATGATCGAACATACCCAGATCAACATTCTGATCAACAACTGAAACTTCTACGGTTCGAAAATCACTACCGTTCCCATAGTAAAGTGTAACCATCGCGAATGGGGACCACTGAAATCGGCGAGGAACAGCTATGACCATCCGCCCGAGACAGTCTTCTCTCATATCCCGAGTAAACTCATCTATCACTTCCTTCTCCTTAGCACTAGGCTCGCCACATCCAGATAAAGTGAAACCCAATAACAACATCGAAAGCGCGATAATTGACTCTTTCATTAGAGCACCTCCGCCTCTCCAGCTATTTTCATAAGTGCATATAGAGTTACGTATTGCGCATCGCGATTACGGTAAGACTCTTCGTGCGCGAATCCACTCAATCTAAACTGCTGACGAACGCAATCCGCTCCCAACTCCATTGGAGCCCGGCCAGAGGAAAGCGGGACCGTACCATCGCCTGCCCCATCCTGCATTGCACATTCAATTCTCCAGTAACTCAACGGTTGTCGCGGGTACGCCCCCTGGCGTTGCTCAGCAGTCAACACCTCCCTTATGTAAATAGGGCCAACACCTTGGTCAGACACGTCGCCAAAACCAAGGCGCCCAACTGTCGTCGTATCCGGCCGATCCTTGCTTGGATCCAAATATGCATTGGTATCATCCCTAACTACCCATTTCACAGCCTCGAAACTCGGCTTATCAGAACCACCGCCATAATAAACGTAAGTATTCCTATGGTAGGAATTAATTAGCCGCTGATGGAATAACTTCGCCGCCCCAATATTTGTAGCGTATTGTTCCCAACTAAGCGGAACCCCTCCCTCAGGACGAAGCCATTCCTCTCGGACCAAACCCCACCACCGATCGCGGCGAAGATAGATATCATCGTAAGGATTATTTACGGGCTGAACATTCAACGCTTTCCCGCCAGCCTCTTCCACACTCAACCATTGACGCCTGTAGCTCGAATTCGGTAATAACTGCAGTGCCCCAGGCGCCTGCGAAAAAACCGCAGTAACTTTCTTTCCGTCGTTTCCGATCGCAAAACCGGCCCCAACGTCTTCATCCCTCATCCCAACTTTACAGCGCCGATAAGCTACAGCCGCTCCTAACGCAGGCATGACTCCGTGAACAATTCCTGCCACCTTTCTTTCCATTCCTGGGAGGCTCTGACACGCACGCGCCACCAAACCACCCATCGAATGTGTAATTAGCACAACCTGTTTGCAAACTGCGCCACCAGTGTTGTTTTCAGCAATTACGCTATCGATTCGCCGTCGTAATTCCCTGGCCGCCATTTCATTAGTTTCGAGCCAATTGTAGCCAAATGCATAAACGGGCATCCTGAATTTTGAGCGTCGCAGAAGATCATCAGTTGTTATCGGGACCACCGCCCCCTTCTCCGCACCACGGGGCAAGCTGGGCATTTCCATCGCAACCCCACTTGGCAATTGAGGCGCTCTATATCCCATCTGAACAGGCGCGGTTGGGGCTGCCTCGATCGCACCGGGAATCTTGAAATCTCTCCAATAGACAGCTGCCGTCATCGCCTGCTCTCTGTTCAGCTTGTCTTCCAGCCATACCAGAAATTCTTCATAGCTAGCCTGACCAACCTCCCCCCAGCCACGCTCCCTGTACTGTTCGAAACTCCCCATATCGCCAGCTAATCTTTTTGGAATCGCGCCCCCACGATCCACTTCGACACGCTGCGGATGCAGGACACTTTGACGTATTCCGGCAGATTTCCTCATCCATTGGGTAACAACTGATATCGGCTTTTCTCCGAGGCCCTTGTCCAGCCTCCAAACAGGCCTCCCTTGCCCCCCATTTATTCTTTCCTTCAAATTTGACCCCATAATTCCAGGGACAAAAATTACTGGCAGAACATTTTTTTGTGGGACAACCAGCCTTACCGCATCCTGTAGCGCTGTTGATGTCAAATTCCACCCAAAGGTGGTTTCCCCATCCCTATTTGTTTTCCCGTGCGCTTCGCGCTTCGGATCCACCGGAGCATTCATGCTTCACCGTCCTTCCTATTTGGCCCCAGTAACTTAATTTCCATCGACTCAAGACCAATACCGCGCTGCAAAGGGACACGGCCTAGCGCATCCGTCACGCCTCGTATAATCCCACCATCCGCGCGCAAAATTTCATAACGATAGTCTGCGGCGACAGTCCCATCCTGAAACTCCGCATAAAAACTCTCATTGAACGACGATTGAGGCCACTCGTTCATCTCTTTCGAGAGAAATGTAGGCCCCACAAACGACTTCTTGCTCGCATGCACAGTAATCGTGCCCGGGCAGTTGAAGCTGATGTTCCCTCCCTCGATCGTCACACTCGCGCCACCGCTCGTAGCGATATGAATCGCCTTACCCGCAGCAAGCTCCACCACACCCTGCGCACTGGCTGCGCGTAATGCCTGCCTCGATTGCATGCGCACTTCGTCGTGCTGGGCCTGCACATTCAACTCGCCGGTACCGGCAACCACGCTCAACGCGTTGCCTTCGCCTGCGCCGCCTTCAACCGCACACGCCAACATGCCGATGGCTTGCCCTGCATGCAGGCGTGCATCGCCCATCACAGCGGTGTCGCTGTCTCCGCCACTGGCCAGCAGCAGGCCTTCGCCTACCGACCAATGCAATGCCTGCCCTGCGACGTGCACGATGCCTGCTGGAGCGGCAAAGCCCAGCAGCGGGTCGCCGCTGTGGGGGACGCGGTCAGTCTCCGCTGTTGCCTTGCGCTGCCCAGCTTCGCCGCTTGCAGCATCGAACTCAGCGCCTGCGACCGTGGTCTTGGCGCTGGCCAGCATGGCGGCCAGCGGCGCCTGATCCGGCACGATGCTGGAGCGATCCTTGCTGCGTGCGCCTTCCTTCATCACCAGCGTGCTGGTCAGGTGCGTGCGTGCGGCTTGATTGAAGCGGGTGCTCAGGCTTTGCAGTTGGTTGAGCAAGGCCGCTGGCTGCACTACTTCGCCAGCCGGGCTGCTGCTGCGACGCGCATAGGCGCTGAACCAGGCACCGGAGCTTGCCCGTACTGCGCCCCAGGCGTCGCTGCGCAGTTCAAACCCTGTGCCACGCAGGCTGCCGAGGAAGTTGTCGGCCTGGTGACGCAGATGACCGAGGCTCAGCTGCGAGGTCTGCTGGCTGCTGGCCAGCTGTACGCGCAGCTGTTGATCACTGTCATCAAACAGCAGGTGATTGCTGCCTTCACCGCCTTCCCATTCGCGCGAGCGGATGCCCCAGACCGCGCCGGGATTGCGGTGTGCATCCTCGCCTGCGCCCGCTGCGTGCCAAGCCGGGGCGTGGCCGCCACTCAGGTTGCCTTGTGCGCTGGTCGCGCCGTCGCGGGCCTGAGCGTAGGCGCTGCGGTCGTCACTGGCGCTGGCGCCAGCCGGTGTGGGTGCAATGCCGGCTTCGCCGCGGCCGTTGTAGAGCGCACCCAGGACGATGGGCCGATCGATATCGCCATCCAAAAAGCCCACCAGCACTTCCTGGCCTATGCGGGGCAGGAACTGTGCGCCAACGCCGGGGCCGGCGTAACGCTGTGCGACGCGCAACCAAGTGGTGTCGGCTTCGCCATTCTGGAAATGGAAGCAGACGCGGATGCGGCCCATGCTGTCTGCGTGAACGTCCTGGCCCTTGCCGCCATGCGAGGCAACCACGCGTGCGGTTTGGTAACCCGGCGCGGTCGGGCGCGGGTTGAGCCGCTGCCCGGTTCCATCCACCAATGCAGGCCGCCATGGCATTGCATGCTCGGTAGCCTTGAAGCGGTTGGCGTAGCCCACTTTCTCGGCCTGCTGCCATAGCGCTGCGTCGGCTGCGCCGGTCGGCGCCTTGCCCAGCGCGTCATCCATCGCTTGCCGAACATCGGTGGGCAGGTTGTTGATGCCGGCGTGTTCCACTTCGGTCAGCAACAACTCTGGTGCTGCGGAGAACGGCGCCTGCAGCGCCTGCAGCCAGGTACCGGATTGGAAACCACGAACGGTGCCTTGCCCAAGCCACGTACGGCTGTGCACTTCATGCGACTGCGCTTGCAGCCTGGCGTACCACGCTGCCGTGGCGGCGTTGCTGAAAGCGTAGGCACCGACCGAATCGTAGCTCTCGCGCTGCGATTGCTCACCACCGCCATCCATCGGCAATTGCGCGGTGATGCCACGCACGGTGCAGTAATCGTCGCTGAGCAGGCTGATGCGGGTGCTGCCCAAGGCACGGCTTCTGCCCAGTGCCTGGATGCTGTCGCTCGACTCGGTGGCATCACCGCGATGGAAGCGCACGCCAACCTTGGCGCTGGCCGCATCCTCGGGCAGCGTCTGGCTGTCGGCGAAGATCTCCATGCTGTTGCCGCACGGTGCTTGCTCGTCCTGGTACAGCCGCCAACCCAGGCCTTCCTCGGCCAGCAGCCGTTGCAGGAAATCGAGGCCACTTTCGCGGTACTGCACGCAGTAGCTGCGCACGCGCGATGCAATAAACTCATCGCAGCCTTCGGCCCAGCGCCAGTTGGCAAGATCCGGATAGTCCTGCAGAACGGCATCCACAATCTGCCGCACATTGCTGTCCTGGAAAACCCGGCTATGGCGCGCGTGCTGCAACCACCAGGTCCAGGAATGGAGTGACAAGCGGTAGCGCACCAATCCGCCATCACTGCCCATGCGCTGCGCCGATGCGATCAAACCGCTGCGTCGCTGTTCGCCACCATCTGCGGTGCGGATCAGCAACGCTGCCTGCTTGGCGAGCAGTGCATCCAGGTCGATGTGTTGATCGGTGGAAAGTACGTCCACTTCGGTCAATGCATGTGCGGACAAGGCATCACGCCCCCACCACCGCTCGACCACGTTGCTACCAAGTTCAGCGCACTGCAATTGGTACTGACGCTGCGCATTGCCCAGCACAGCGACCTGTGCCAGAAGGTTATTCAGCTTATCCATGCCTATTCCAGATGTGACGACCGTCTGCAATCTGCAGACACCAATCGGATTCCTTTCGCGGAATTTACCAGAAGTCGTCACAACAGGTTTTCACAACCCAGGCATTGCGCTTTGAACAAAGCGCATTAGACCGTGCGCAGCAACTTTCACCTTGCATACGCGAAAACTGTCTTGTTTCAGCGGTTACTGCTTTCGTTGCGTTGCCAGAAAGCTGATTCAACAGCCGCGTTGTCCGGCCTTGAAGCTATTGATAATTGAGATTCCTCTTGAATGTCCGAACATGCAATGGATTTGCCGGTAGGCCGGGAGCTTGGACAGCGCTACAGCGCAGATAACGCAGTGCCAGCCCATTTGAGCGATGATCGGTCACCGCGTATCCGGATTCAGCCGTACCCAGCACTTCACCGCCCCGCGTTGCCCTGCACTACCACCGAGCCAAGGACCCGCCACATGCAGTGGATTGATGATCTTGAAGTGGATGCCTGGAATACCGTGATTGAAGAACTTGTCTGGCACCTGCGCAACGGCCGCACGCCGACTGCCATAACCCGTCAGCTATTGCCTGATCGGGGAATTGAGTTCCGCTTCAACGGCGTGGACCCTGCATTTCTGCCGGTGCCGGACGAAGCCTTTGAGACGCACTGGAAGGACGCCATCGCCATCATCGCGCGCTTCCCGCAGCTCAATGCGCTGCGTTTTCGGTGCAATGTTTGATCTGCGTTCCTGATCAACGTGAAGGATTGATAGCGGAAATGACGTAGCCCGGGTAAGCGCAGCGCACCCGGGACAAGGATTTAGTGGTCTCTCAGATCGCCAAAGGCCCCCGGGCGCGTTGCCCTTACCCGGGCTGCGACTGCAAACCAGAGATGCCTGCGCGTTGAGTTTCTTGCGAAGAACACCCCTCCCCAACCCTCCCCTTCGCTGCGCGAAAGGGAGGGGGCGAAGCGGTAGTGCCGAGCCATGCTCGGCAGAGGCTTTCCTGGTAGAGCCCCAGCCGAGCATGGCTCGGCTCTACACAGTCAAACGCCGCCCCCTGCACCTTCGGTGCAAGGGAGGGAGCTTGTCAGACAAGGTCTGGATGACGATCGATCAGTACCTGCTTACGGCGCTCAAGGTCGGCAAGCTTGTCCTGCATGTCGTTGATCTCAACATCCAGGCCATCAACACTTGCCTCGATATGGTCGTACTGCTCCTGCAGCAGCTCGCGCGCTTCGCGGCGGCTGCCCGCATTCGGCGTGTCACCACGCATCGGCTTGTTGGCCGTCTCGTGCATGAAGTACGCGGTTACCAGACCAATCAGTGCCACCACCATCAGGTAGTAGGCCGGCATCATCAGGTCACCGGTGGTTTCCACCAGCCAGGCCGCAAGCGTCGGAGTGACACCGGCAATGATCACCGAGATGTTGAACGCACTGGCCAGCGCGCTGTAGCGCACACGCGTTGGGAACATGGCCGGCAGGGTTGAGGCCATCACGCCGATCAGGCAGTTCAACAACACCGCAAGCAACAACAGGCCGACGAAGATCCACCCGGTATTGCCGCTGGTGATCAAGTGAAACGCCGGTATCGCAGCAACCAGCAAACCAAGACTGCCAGCAGCAATGAATGGCCGGCGGCCAATGCGGTCGCTGGCCATGCCAACGAAGGGCTGCACGAACAGCATGCCCACCATCACCACGATGATGATCAGCACGCCATGGTCTTCGGAGTAGTGCAGATTGTGCGAAAGATAGGTGGGCATGTACGTCAGCAACATGTAGTAGGTGACGTTGGTGACCAGCACGATGCCCACGCAGACCAGCAACGAGCGCCAATACTTGGTCACGATCTCCTTGAATGAGATACGCGGTGCGCTGCCCACGGCATCCTGGTCTTCCTTTTCCATCCGCTCCAGCTGCTCGGTGAAGGCTGGCGTTTCCTCCGCCGCATGGCGCAGGTACAGGCCAATCAAGCCCAGCGGCGCGGCGAGGAAGAACGGAATACGCCAGCCCCACTCAAGGAACTGCGCTTCGCCAACGATGCTGCTCAGCAATACCACCACGCCGGCACCGGAGACAAAGCCAATGATCGAGCCAAAGTCCAACCAGCTGCTGAGGAAGCCGCGCCTCCGGTCCGGCGCGAACTCTGCAACGAACACCGCGGCACCGGTGTACTCACCACCAACGGAGAAACCCTGCGCCAACTTGCACAGCAGCAACAGGATCGGCGCGAATATGCCGATGCTTTCATACGATGGAATCAAGCCGATGCAGAAGGTGCTGATCGCCATCAGGATGATGGTTGCCGACAGCACTTTCTGCCGGCCAAATCTGTCCCCCATGACCCCAAAAAACACGCCGCCCAGTGGACGCACCAGGAACGGCACCGAGAACGTTGCAAGCGCGGCGATGGTCTGCACGCTGGGCGACGCTTCCGGGAAAAACACCTTGCCCAAGGCATAGGCGACAAAGCCGTACACACCAAAGTCAAACCACTCCATCGCGTTACCCAACGCGGCGGCGGTGACTGCTTTTTTTACTTTTGCCTTATCGATGACGGTGATGTCTTCGATTTGCAGCGGCTCATTGCGGATAGTGGATTCACCTGTAGACATGACAGGACCAGTCCTCCCGTTACTGAGTTGATTACGTGCTTGGCCTTGGCTTGCATGAGTTCGCGCAGGCCGTAATGCGCACGAAGGAATGCCCCGCGGCAAGGCCACGGGAACGGTCAGGGACAGAAAAAACCGGGATCATCCCGGTAAGGCGTAGTGCCGGCTGTCCAAGCATCAACAGGCAGGTTGCCTGTGCGTAAACGCTGAATGATGCTGAGCCCGAGCATTCTACGCGAACAGCTGTTAAGGCATGTTAAAGGCGCGTCTATGGTGATTTCGCGCAGACGCGCAGCACGCCGCGCTTCAACGATGAATGCGATGAAACACGCGTGATAGCGCCACGATGAGGCCAGTTGCCATGCAACCTACTGCGTAACAGACGATGTCGCCCCACGAAAATGTATTGCCGATGATCGTGTACATCACATCGCCACGCAGGTAACCAAGACGCTCTGCGACATGGTAGTACTGCGCGAATTCGATACCGCAGGCGAATACAAGCACCATCAGCAGTACCAGGTAGTCATTGATGCGCAGAACGCTACGGACCATTGCGTAGAGCAGGATCACCACCAGCACATCACCGAGATAGGCACGAACCCAGGACACATGCGGCAGGCGTGTAGCGATGATCACTTCCATCGAAAACACCAGCATCGCCAGCAGCAGGTGCCAGCGACTGATTGCAAACATTCCGGCCAACTTGGCAGTGATTGGCAGCGAATCAACGCCAGTTTGCATTGGCGCCCCAGAACTCCACTGCTCGCGCATAGGCGGCACGGTCAATCGGCACACCGGAGCCACCTTCTTCAACACCCAGCGCATTGCGCATCATGGTGATTGGCGCCATCGGAATTTCTTCAGCAGTCGCGGTATACAGACAGCCGACCACGCCCCAATCGGCCTCGATCGGCGAGCCTTCCTTCTGCAGCTGTTCGCGGCTGTAGAGGATGACGACCAGGTAATCGGCTACCGCCGGCTCCACGCCTTCGAACCAGCGCACCAATACTGGCAGCTCCTCGCGGCTGCGCGCCTCGTAGCCGGAACGAAGCAGGTGCCGGTTCTGCTCGGTTACCGGAACGGTCAGGCAACGGGTGCTGGTCCAGTTCCTGTAGATGTGCAGCTTGCAGAACGGCGCATAGCCATCGAGCACCTTGTCGGCAGCATGCTCGTTCAAGTGCTGCTCGAATTCTTCAGCGCTGCAATCCTGGATGGTATTGGCGCGCGGCGTGCGCGGAAACAAACGGGTACGTGCAAACGGCGTCAGGTAGATGGACATCATCGCTTCCAACAAAGGAGGGCGACATTGTCGACGATCAGTACCAAGACCGGAACCATCGCACCCCAACGCCCCCTGCTTGCGGTGGACGTTCGCTGCCAAGCTCAAGCCTGCGCTTGCGCCTCTTGCTCGGCCACATCCATCGACGGCGTGCGCCAGCCGGAGTTGACGCCCCATAGATAAAACACGATTCCAATTGCAGCCACCACCAGCAGATCCCAGCCATAGCTCAGGTAGCCGGCACCGCCGAAAGCGGTGCTACCCGCCCATGACACCAATGCCAGCAACGGCAAATAGCAGATCAGCCATAGCGCGCCTTTGAACTGGCGAGCGAAGTCATGCCAACCAATCTTTCGCTGGTAATAGATGTAAACAGGCAGGGCGACAACCATCAGCAGGATGATTTCGCCGGTCAGCGGCCAACGTGCCCAGTACAGCAGCTCGGTGGCCATCACGAAGGCCACACCCGCCAGTATCGGCAGCGCGATCACCCGCAACGGACGATGCAGATTGGGCGCGGTGCGACGCAGCGACATCACGCTGATCGGCCCCGTCATATACGAGATAACGGTAGCCACAGAGATCACCGCCGCCAGCGTGCCCCAGCCACGGAAGAAGAACAGGAACAGGAAGGACACCGCCAGGTTCAGCCACATCGCCGGGCGCGGCACGCCCCAGCGCGGATGGATGTTGCCCAGCACCTTCGGCGCGGTGCCGTTCTGCTGCATGCCGTAGATCATGCGTGCAGTGGTGGCGGTATACGTCATGCCAGTGCCGCTGGGGCTGACGAAGGCATCCACATACAGCAGCATCGCCAGCCAATGCAGGTTGAGGATCAAGGCCAGCTGGGCGAAGGGTGAGCGGAAATCGATGCCATGCCAACCGTGCTCAGCCAGCATCTGACTTGGCACCGCACCGATATATGCCACCTGCAGCAACACGTAGATCACCGCTGCGAGCAGGATGGAACCGACCACGGCGAAGGGAATGCTGCGGCCAGGATTGCGCGCTTCGCCAGCCAGATTCACCGGGCTCTGGAAACCGTTGAAGCTGAAAACAATGCCGGCGGTAGCGATTGCAGTAAGGATGGCGGAGAAATCCAGGATCGGCGTGCCCGGCCCTTTCAACCCAACCGAGAAGTTCTCGCCATGGAAACCACTGGCGATCAAGGCCACGCCGGTCAGCGCCGGCACGACCAGCTTGAAAATGGTGATGGCGCTGTTGGAGTGCGCAAACAGCTTCACGCTCCAGAAGTTGATCAGGAAATAAACGACCACCAGCACCGCGGCGATCAGCAGGCCGGCATGGCTGAGTTCGCCCATTCCACCGGGCTGCTGCACGTACATGTCCTGCGCCCACTGCCATGGCCACGACGCCATGTACTGCACCGAGGCCTCGGCCTCGACCGGGATCACCGAGACGATGGCGATCCAGTTGGCCCAGGCCGCGATGAAGCCGACCAGCGAACCGTGCGAGTAATGGCTGTAGCGCACCATGCCACCGGACTCGGGAAACATCGCGCCCAGCTCGGCGTACGTCAGAGCGATGGTGAGGATGATCGCCGCGCCCAGTACCCACGCCCAGATCGCACCAGGCCCAGCCAGCCCGGCTGCGCGCCAGGCGCCGAACAGCCAACCCGAGCCGATGATCGAGCCCAAGCCGGTAAGCATCAGGGCAATGGGGCCGACGTCGCGGCGGATGGCGCTGGATGCGTTCATGCTGGCTTTCCAGTTGAGGCGGCGCCGGAGTGGCGCTGGCGTTGGATCATCGCAAACCGAATGTTAAGCCGAGCGTGGTTTTTGCTGGCTGGGCGTTGCTGCCAGAACCGGCATAGCCGGAGGCTTGCTGCGGTTTACTGACATGCCGAAAGCGGCAAAGCCCTGCTCCCGCCCCTGCGCCGAAGGCGTAGGGGAGGGTTGGGGAGGGGTGCTCTTGGCGGAAAGCCCAGCGTTCAAACGCATTTGGCTTGCTGCTTCTGATTGTGCCTTCAAGCGGTGCGCGGAAGTTCGATAGCTGAAGAGCAAAAGCCCCCCTCCCCAACCCTCCCCTTGCCTGCGGCAAAGGGAGGGAGCGTAGTGCCGAGCCATGCTCGGCAGGAGCCCTCGCTCGCTGCGAACGGCCGCGTGCCGCAATGAACATCCCGCTCATCGCACACAAATCTACGACGCCACTCCGACAACAGCACACCGACAGTGGCTGCACTCCCGCGTAGATGACTGCCATGTCGCCGACCGATTCACTCAGCAATTCGCTCAGCAAAGTCCCCGCCATCACCCTCGGTTTCTGGATCATCAAGATCCTCGCCACTACCTTGGGCGAAGTCGGCGGTGATGCCGTCTCCATGTCGATGAACCTCGGCTACCTGATCGGTACGGCGCTGTTTGCAACGGTGTTCGCGGTCGCGGTGTTCGCGCAGATCCGCTCGCCCAACTTCCGGCCTTGGGTGTATTGGTTCGCCATCATTGCCAGCACCACGGTCGGCACCACCCTGGCCGACTACGTCGATCGCTCGCTGGGCATCGGCTATACCGGCGGCACCACCCTGCTGCTCGCCTTGCTGTTGAGCACGCTGTTCGTCTGGCAACGCAGCACCGGCAGCATCTCGGTCACCCAGATCAATTCGCCGCGCAGCGAGCTGTTCTATTGGCTGACCATCACCTTCTCGCAGACCCTGGGCACGGCGCTGGGCGACTGGGCCGCAGATACCCAGGGGCTGGGCTATACCGGCGGTATCGCCTTGTTTGGTGGACTGCTGGCGTTGGTGGCGCTGTTGTACTTCTACACCCGCATCTCTCGCACCGCCCTGTTCTGGGCGGCCTTCGTCCTGACCCGGCCGCTGGGCGCAGTGGTCGGCGACTTCCTCGACAAGCCCCTGGATCACGGCGGCCTGGCCCTGAGCCGCTATACCGCGACGATCGTGCTCCTGCTGGCCATCGTTGCCTGCATCGCCCTGCTGCCGCAGCGCCCGGCCCGCGGCGCCCACTGAGATTGCTCGGGCTTGCTGCGGTCTCGGCTGAAACAATTGCATATCCATCTTGATAGAGCGATATAATCGCCAGCATTCCGTCAGACCCGGCCGCTTCCGATGACCGCGCTCAGCTTCGAGTTCTACCCGCCCAAGACCGACGACCAGCGCGCCCAGCTGGACCGCACCGCCGCCAAGCTCAAGGCTCACGCGCCGGAATACGTGTCGTGTACTTTCGGCGCCGGCGGCTCGACCCTGAGCTATACCTCCGAGACCGTGCGTCATCTCAACCAGCACCACGGCCTGCAGGCAGCCCCCCATCTGTCCTGCGTCGGCGGTACGCGCGAGGAAATCCGCGAGCTGCTCAAGCTCTACCGCGCGATCGGGGTGAAGCGCATCGTCGCCCTGCGTGGCGACCTGCCCTCGGGCATGGGCTTCCCCGGCGACCTGCGCTACGCCTCCGAGCTTATCGCCTTCATTCGTGCCGAGCACGGCGATGCCTTCCGTATCGAAGTCGGCGCCTATCCGGAAACCCATCCACAGGCCAGCGACGCATTGACCGACCTGCGGCACTTCAAGACCAAGATCGATGCCGGTGCCGATGCCGCCATCACCCAGTACTTCTACAACGCCGACGCCTATTTCCACTTCGTCGATGCCGCGCGCAAGCTAGGTGTGGATGTGCCGATCATTCCCGGCGTCATGCCGATCTCCAACTTCAGTCAGCTGCGTCGATTCTCCGAGCAATGCGGCGCCGAGATCCCCCGCTGGGTCAGCAAGCGCATGCAGGCCTATGGTGACGATGCGGAGTCGGTTCGCAGCTTCGGCGCCGACGTGGTTGCCGGGCTATGCGAGCGCCTGATTGCCGGCGGCGCGCCGTCGCTGCATTTCTACACACTCAACCTGGCCAAGCCGACCAATGCTGTCTTGGAGCGCATCGGCAAAAGCTGAGCGTTCATCACTTCCTGCGCGCAGGGCCAACCGCTACCCTTGGCCGATGCGCTTGCTGTTACTCCTGTTGCTCACCTGCTCCGCCCTGGCGGCTTTCAATGCGCATGCGCAGAAGATCAACCGCTGTACCAATGCGCAGGGCCAGACCGTCTATGGCGACAAGCCCTGCGAAGTAATGGGTGCCCGCGCACGCCTGCTACCCGACGCGCGCGCAGTTGGCGGCAGTGGCTTGTACCGCGACAGCTGCGCGCGCCGGCTCAGTGAGCTGGTTGCACAGATCCAATCGGCTGCCGATGCGCGCGATCCCAATCGACTGTCCGGCATCTATCTCTGGAATGGGCTTTCCAGCGCCGCCGCCACCCGGGTGATGGATAGGCTGGATGAGATCGTGCAACGGCCGCTGATCGACATAGCACCGGTGTTTCCGGAGGAACCGGCCTATGTTCCCGCGCCGCCCGAGCCGTTCACCTATACCGATGGCACCCCGGTCGATCCCGCGCAGCCAGCCGGCAGCAGTGGTTATCCGGATGTGCAGGCGATCAGCAACGCCGGCAGCGGCCCTCGTCGTCCAATCGCTTTGCGCCTGGAGCAGACCCTGCCGCGCAGCGCCACGCCGACGCGGACCATCCTGCATCTGCGCCGCCAATACAATTGCTTCTGGATCACCCTGTAAACGCGACGCTCGACGCCGTCAGTTGCTCAGACCTGCGGCCATAACGCGCGAATCGCGGCGACGCCCAAAGCGCCATGCCGACGTGCGGTTTCAACATCGCCAGCAGCCATGCCGCCAATCGCATAGATCGGCAGCGAGACCCGCTCACGCAGCTCCACAAAGGCATCCCAGCCCAGGCTGACGGCCTCCGGATGGGTAGCGGTGGCCTGCACCGGCCCCAGTACCGCGAAGTCACAACCCAGCTGCTGTGCCGCCTGCAACTGCGCAAGATCATGGCAGGACGCGGCCACCAGCAATGCTTCGGGCAGAGGCCGCGCCTGCAGCTGCAATAGCTGCTCGCTGCCCAGGTGCACGCCAACGCCCAGCTCGCTGGCCAGGGCGATGTCGCGATTGATCAGTATTTCTACCTGCTTGCCGAAGCGCTCCACCACGGTCCTGGCCAAGGCTTCGCGCTGCGCTGCCATCGGGGTGCGCAGCTGGATGCGGCGGATGCCGCCGGCGATGGCGGCTTCGATCGACGTCAGCCAGGCGTCCTCGCCCTCGGTCGGCTCGGGCGTGACCAGGTAGTGGCAGGGCTGGCGCAACGCCGCCACCACCGGCAGGTCGGCCGGCGGCATCGAATAGCGCGCCAGCTTGTCCGGGGTGACCCAGGTGATGGCCTGGCCTTCACGGCCACGCGCGGTGCCCTTCCAATGGCGCACCCGGCGCACTTCCAGGCGTAGGCGCTTGTCCGGGTAGATCTGCGGCACGTCGATCACCCACTCGCCGATCTCGGCCTCGATGCCCAGTTCCTCGCGCAGCTCGCGGATCAGCGCCTGCTCCGAGGTTTCACCCGGCTCGCGCTTGCCGCCGGGGAATTCCCAGAGGCCGGCCATGTCGCTATCGCCGGTACGCCGGTTGAGCAGGATGCGACCGCGCGCGTCGGTGATGACGGCGGCCACGACGTGGATCGAGCGTGAAGGAGATGTCATGGACTGAGCATGCCGAAAACAGGGCTGTTGGCGCAATCGTTCGCTGAGCCCCGGTAGTGCCGAGCCATGCTCGGCAGGAGCCCTACCGGCGATGCATCGGACAGGTCATCGGCTTCCCGGCGGTAAAACCACAACAAAAAAAAAACCACGAAAATTTAGTGGCGCGGGAAGCAGAGCGAGCAAGGACGATGACAAAGAAAACCACACCACCAACAACA
>NZ_JBRREI010000051.1:0-33648 GCF_056760195.1 Stenotrophomonas sp. STEN020 | reverse complement strand
CCCCCCCGCCCCCCCCCCCCCAAATTTTTCCTCCCCCCCGGCGCGCCCTGTGGGGGGGGGGGGGGGGGGGGGGGGGGGCGCTTTCCCGCTTCTGATCTTGCAGTGGCTTCGCGGCTTACGCCGCTCCCACAAATTGGCTGGGGGCTGATGGGTTGCTGGTGACGCCTCTGCCGAGCATGGCTCGGCACTACGCTCCCGGCCTGACATGCCGGCAAGCTTGGCGGCCAGGTAGGGCAGCCGCTGTATCATGGGCACCATTCCCGCGCGCAACGCGCAGCCGGCTTTCAGTGCCGGCCCATGATCCTGAGAGTCCTCCGCATGTCTTCCGCTCGTCCCGCCACGCTTGAACAGTGGCTCGCCCATATCGAACAGCAGCACCCGCAAGCCATCGCCATGGGCTTGGAGCGCGTGCGCGAGGTCGCCCAGCGCATGCAGCTGGGGCGGCCGGCCGAGCACTGCATCGTGGTCGGCGGCACCAACGGCAAGGGTTCGACCGTGGCTTTCATCGAGTCCATCGCCCGTGCCGCGGAGTGGAAGGTGGGTGCCTACACCTCCCCGCACCTGCTGCGCTACAACGAGCGCGTGCGCATCGATGGCAAGGACGTGGATGAGGCGAGTCTGGTAGCCGGCTTCAACGCGGTCGAAGACGCCCGTGGCGAAACCGCGCTGACCTATTTCGAATACGGCACGCTGTGCGCGCTGTGGCTGTTCCAGCAGGCCGATTTGGATCTGGCGGTGCTGGAAGTCGGCCTCGGCGGGCGTCTGGATGCGGTCAACATCATTGACGCCGATGTGGCCGTGATCACCACCGTCGATATCGACCACGCCGATTGGCTGGGCAACGATCGCGAAGTCATCGGCGAAGAGAAGGCCGGCATCATCCGTGGCTGGAAGCCGCTGATTCTTGGCGAGATCGATCCACCGTCCAGCGTGCTGCGCCGCGCCTACGTGCTTGGTGCCAATGCGATCCGCTTCGGCAGCGATTTCTTTGCCGAGGACATTGATGCCGAGCTGTGGCGTTGGCGTGATGTCTCGTTCCGTCTGGAACTGCCGCAGCCCGCTTTGTGGGCGCCGATCCAGCGCAACAACGCCGCTACCGCGGTCGCCGCGTTGCGCGCCTTGGACAAGCCGGTGCCGCGCGCTGCGTGGGCGCAGGGCGTAGCTGATGCGCAGATAGTCGGGCGCCTGCAACGTTTTGAGCGCGACGGCATTGAAGTGTTGCTGGATGTGGGGCACAACCCGCAGGCCGCTGGCGCTTTGGCTGCAGCATTGAAGGCGGAGCCAGTGCAGGGCCGCACGTTCGCGGTCTTTGCCGCGCTGGCCGACAAGGACGCTGCGGGTGTGGTCGAAGCCCTGCAGGCGCAGGTCAATGGCTGGTTCCTGGGCGGGCTGGAAGGCGCGCGTGGGCAAACCGCTGCGCAGCTGCGCGAGCGTCTGGCGCAGACCGCTGCCGCTGATGCCAGCTTGTCCGACAACGTCACCAAGGCACTGGACGCCGCATTGGGTCAGGCTCAGCACGGCGACCGGGTGCTGGTGTTCGGCTCCTTCCATACGGTGGCCGAAGCACTGCCACTACTCCGTTCAGCTGACTAAGACGCTGCCGCGCGTGCCCCGCATATAATCACCGGGGCACTCCGCCGCGCCGCGCATACGCCAATTGTGGAAACTCCTCTGAAACAGCGATTGATTGGTGCCATCGTTCTGGTGGCCTTGGCCGTAATTTTCCTGCCGATGCTGGTCAAAGGGCCTGCGCCGGACAGTGGCGTACAGGACGTGCCATTGAGCGCGCCTGTGGCACCGGCCGAAGGCCAGTTTGAAACCCGCGAGCTGCCGCTGGTCGCGCCGGGCGCACCGGCAGGTGGCGCCTTGGGCATGCCCGCCGCACAGCCGGAAACCGGCGTGGCCGCCGCGGTCGAGCAGCCGACCAATGGCTTGCCGCCGTCGGCGGCCGCTGGCAATTACGCGGTCAATTTCGGTGCCTATGGCAGCGAGGCTGATGCCGATGCGGTGATCGCCCACCTGAAGAAATCCAATCTGCCGGGCTTCCGTCAGGCCGACACCATCAATGGCCGCCCGGCCTGGCGTGTGCGCATCGGCCCGTACGCCGATCGCGCCCAGGCTGAACTGGTGCGGCTGGAGGCGGGCAAGGTCCGCAATGACGTGAATGCGCAGGTGGTGGTGCTCAACGCCGCTGCCGAAAACGCAGTACCGGCACCGACCGCCACTGCCACGCCGGCTGCCAGCAGCACCGCTACCGCTGCCGCAAGCACCGCGCCGGTCCGCACCGAGGCCTTGCCGCCGGAGCCGGCCAAGCCGGTCGTGGCGGCGCCCAAGCCCGAACCCAAGCCGGCCGCCAAGCCGGAGGCGCCGAAGCCTGAGCCGGCCAAGCCGGTCGCGGCAACCTCGGCCAAACCGGCAGTCACCACCCCGGCCGCGCCAGCTGCCAGCGGTGTTGGTTTCGCCGTGCAGCTGGGTGCCTTTGGCCAGGCTGCCGATGCCAATGCATTGCGTGACCGCGCGCGCGCCGCCGGCTTCAGTGCTTTTGTCGAGCAGGTGCGTACCGATAACGGCGTGCTCAACCGCGTCCGCATCGGACCGGTGGCCAGCCGCGAGCAGGCTGAACAGCTCAAGGCGCAGGTCGCGGCCAAGGTCGGTATCGCCGGCATGGTCCGCCCGCATCCTTGATGCGGCCTCGCGTCCAGCTGAGCATCCGCGCAACCCTGTGCAGCACCTGCGGGGCGCGCGGTGATTGATCTGGTGCTGTTGGCGCTGATTGGCGTGTCGGCCCTGTTCGGGCTGATGCGCGGACTGCTGGCGACCGTGCTGGGCGTAGTGAACTGGCTGTTGGCAGGCGCGGCCGCCTTTTACTACGGTGCGCGCGCTGCCTTGCTGCTGGCCGATCAAGGCCAGCCCAGTGCTGGCGACTACGTCGGCGGCTATCTGCTGGTATTCATCGGTGTGCTGCTGGCGGCCACCCTGATCGGGCGTCTGCTGCGCGGCGTGGTCGATGCCACGGTACTGCTGAAATGGCCGGATCGGCTGCTCGGCCTGGCCTTGGGCACGGTGCGCGGGGTGCTGTTGGCGGTGCTGGCGGTACTGCTGCTCGGCTTCACCTCGATGGATGAAGAACCGGGCTGGCGTCAGTCCAGCGTGGTGCCTTGGCTGCAGCCGATGGCTGACTGGGCACGCGAAAAGCTGCCGCAGCCACCTGAATCGCCGGCAATGGCACTGATGGACTTGGGTAAGTCGGTGCTGGCAGGCGATAATGGCGGACCGAACGAAGCAGATGCGGGCAGTGGCTTGCTACCGGCGCCGTTGGAAGGGATGCGTTTTGATCCCCGCCAGCGCAGCGCAGAGCAAAGCCGAGCTGACCCGGCGGGGGCGTTGCCCTCCAACATCGATCCGGCGCAGGTGCGCCCGGGTCAACTCAAGCCGATACGGGTTGAGCCTCAGGGCCAGGCACGGCCACCTTCACGTTAACGGGCATCGCCCAGCGGAGATCGCGCAACATGTGTGGCATCGTCGGAATCGTCGGCAACCAAAACGTCGCCGGGCAGCTTTATGACGGCCTGACCGTCCTCCAACACCGTGGCCAGGATGCGGCCGGTATCGCTACCGCTGACGGCACTCGCCTACGCGTGGAAAAGGCCAACGGCCTGGTCCGTGATGTATTTGACGAGCGCCGCATGGAGCTGCTGCAGGGTCGCATCGGCATCGCCCATGTGCGCTACCCAACCGCAGGCTCGGAAGGCACCGACGAGGCGCAGCCGTTCTACGTCAACTCGCCTTATGGCATTGCGCTGGCGCACAACGGCAACCTGATCAATACCGAGGCGCTGCGTCGCCAGGTATTCGAGGCCGACCGCCGCAACATCAATACCGATTCGGACAGCGAAGTGCTGTTGAACGTATTTGCCTACGAGCTGGACGCACAGCGCATGCTGACCCCGGAAGCGGCGATCCGTGCCGTGGCCGGTGTGCACCGTCGCTGCAAGGGCGGCTATGCGGTGGTCAGCGTTGTGCTGGGCCTGGGCCTGGTTGCCTTCCGCGACCCGCACGGCATCCGCCCGCTGGTGCTGGGCAAGCGCAACCACGCCGAAGGCGTCGAGTACGCGGTGGCGTCCGAATCGGTGGCGCTGGACGTGCTCGGCTTCGAGCGCATGCGCGATGTGGCGCCGGGCGAAGCGGTGGTCATCACCGAGCGCGGCGAGCTGTTCACCGAGATCTGCGCCACCAACACCCAGCAGACGCCGTGCATCTTCGAGTACGTGTACTTCGCACGCCCCGACTCGATGATGGACAACGTATCGGTGCACAAGGCACGCATGCGCATGGGCCAGAAGCTGGGCGAGAAGATCCTGCGCCTGCGCCCGGACCATGACATCGACACCATCATCCCGATCCCGGACACCTCGCGCGATGCCGCGCTGGAAATGTCCAACGTGCTCGGCGTGAAGTACCGCGAAGGCTTCGTCAAGAACCGCTACGTCGGCCGCACCTTCATCATGCCGGGCCAGGGTGAGCGGGTGAAGTCCGTGCGCCGCAAGCTCAACCCCATCCACCTGGAATTCCGCAACCGCGTGGTGCTGCTGGTCGATGACTCGATCGTGCGCGGCACCACCAGCCAGCAGATCGTGCAGATGGCGCGTGATGCCGGTGCGCGCAAGGTCTATCTAGCCAGCGCCGCGCCGCCGGTGCGTTTCCCGAACATCTACGGTATCGATATGCCGGCGGCCGAAGAGCTGGTCGCGCACAACCGCAGTGTCGAGGAAATCGAAAAGCACCTGGGCTGCGATTGGCTGGTCTACCAGGATCTGGAAGATCTGGAAGTTGCAGTGCGCGAAGGCAACCCGGAGCTGAAGGAATTCGATTCGTCCTGCTTCAACGGCGAGTACGTCACCGGCATTGAGCCGGGTTACTTCGAGCGCATCCAACAGCTGCGTTCGGACGAAGCCAAGACCCAGCGCCGCGCATAAGAATTGGGAGGGCTCATAACCCTTCTCCCGCACGCAGCGCTCAAAGCCTCTCTCCCGCACGCGGGAGAGGGGTTGGGGTGAGGGCAGAACGAAGCGGAACTCCGTGAGCACCCATGAATCCGCAACAAGTACAGCCCGCTACCCCTGCATTTTCTCTGCCCGCCGAAGCAGCAGACTTCTCCCTGCTCGATGCGGCCTGCATCTGCATGGCTGCCGCCGATCCGCTTGAAAAAGTCGCACTCACCCAGCACTACACCGCGCGCTACCGCGCTGGCACATTGAAGCTGCCTGCAGAAGCGCCAGAACCGGAGCCGATCCGCGCGCCGGGCCGCCCGCCGCAGCTGGTGCTGGTGCACCCCCGCGATCTGCCGCGCCGTGGCCTGGGATCAGTGGATGGGCGCGCTGCTTTCATCCACGCCATCGCCCATATCGAACTCAATGCCATCGACCTGGCCTGGGACGCGGTGTATCGCTTCCGTGGCCTGCCGGGCAGCTTCTACGCCGATTGGGTGAGCTGCGCCGATGATGAGTCGCGCCACTTCGTATTGCTGCGTGATCGCCTATTGGCGCACGGCCACGACTACGCCGATTTCCCCGCGCACAACGGTCTGTGGGAAATGTGCGAGAAGACCGCGCACGACGGCTTGGCACGCATGGCTTTGGTACCGCGGGTACTGGAAGCGCGCGGCCTGGATGTGACCCCGGCGATGATCAGCAAG
Organism: Stenotrophomonas sp. STEN020; assembly: GCF_056760195.1. Lineage (NCBI taxonomy): Bacteria > Pseudomonadati > Pseudomonadota > Gammaproteobacteria > Lysobacterales > Lysobacteraceae > Stenotrophomonas > Stenotrophomonas sp. STEN020. The sequence continues at coordinate 27,953 of NZ_JBRREI010000051.1, read as the reverse complement.
CTGCGCTCGCTGGGTGATGCAAGCACCGCCGATGTGCTGGATGTGATCCTGCGCGAAGAAGTGGCTCACGTCGCTGCCGGCACGCGCTGGTACCACTGGTATTGCGCACGCGTTGGTGTCGAGCCACGCAAGCGATTCAAAGAGCTGCTTGGCGAGTATGCCGGTGGCTATCTGCGCGGGCCCTTCAATCTGGAAGCGCGCTTGTTGGCCGGTTTCGACGAAGACGAGCTGGACTATCTGGTTGAACAAGCCGGTTGAGTGCCGCGCGCGGTGAAGCACGCCGCCGCTTCATTGGTGGCGACTGTTCTCATTGGCATTGCAGGGCTCAACGATGAATGATCCCTGCAACTCGGGCCCTGTCCGATTGACGCCTCGCTCGCCTGCATTCCACTATCGGCGCGGCAGATGCGGCTTTGCGTATCCGTGTCTTTCACGGGCTGATGCAAAGGCATGCGCCAACATCGGGTCGAGTCACATCCCAGAGTGTTCTCGATCGGCAACGATGCAATCAAGGAGAAAACGATGAAGCAGATTCTTACGCTGACCGCGCTGGTAGTGGCATTGTCGGCATGCAACGGTCCCAAGCCTGCGGCTGATTCCAGTGCTACAACGCCGGCTCCGGTTGCGCCTGCTGCACCAGCTGAAGCAGTAGCTGCCAAGGATGATTTCCCGGTCATCGTGCAGGCCTTTGGCAATGAGCCGTTCTGGAGCGTGCGCGTGGATGGCGGCAAGCTTGACTACAGCACCCCTGAAACCCAGGCCAGCCCGCAGCATTTCGAAGGCAGCAGAACGCTGCAGGATGGCTTGCTGGTAGTGCAGGGTGGCGAGGGCAACGATGCATTCCGGCTGACCTTGCAGCGCGCCGAGTGTTCGGACGGCATGTCCGACCTGAAGCACCCGTTCACCGCCGAATTCGTGCTGGGCAAGGACACCTTCAAAGGCTGCGCGCGCGACCCGTCGGTGCCGGTAGAAGCGCCATGATCCGGGCAGCTGCCCCAAATTTTAAATTTGTGGGAGTGGCGTGAGCTGCGAAGCAATGAAAGCAAGAACCGTCAGACAGGGGGGGCGATTGCAGCCACATCTGGCGGTTTTTTTTATGTCAGCTGCGCGGCTCATACCACTCCGACAAAACATATGGTCGAGCCTTGTAGGAGCGGCGTAAGCCGCGCAGCCACAAAAGCAAAAACCCCCCCGCAGATCTGCGGTTGCAGCCCTATCTGGCGGTTCTCTTTGCCCCGGCTTCGCGGCTGACGCCGCTCCTACAACTGCGGTCAGCCCAACGCTTCCAACCGGTAGCCATCAGCATCCACGCGCAACACAGAACCCTGCTCATACCAGTCGCCCAGCACGATGCGGGTGAAGCTGTGCTCGCCGGCATTCACGGTATGGATCGCCGGGCGATGGGTGTGGCCGTGGATCATCGTGCTCACGCCATAACGCTGGAAGGTGGCAAGCACCTCGGCGGGTGCAACGTCGGTGACGGTTTCAAACGTCGCCTTGTCGTCCTGCTTCATTTCCGATTGATGCGCCTGGCTGGCGGCGCGGGCTTTCTGTGCGAAGGCGACGCGTGCTTCCAGCGACTGCGACAGGAACTGGGCGATGAACGCCGGATCGCGGGTCTGTGCACGGAAGGCCTGATACGCGACATCGTCGGTGCACAACAGGTCACCGTGCTGCAGCAGCACCGGCTTGCCATACAGCTGGATCACCGAAGGATCCGGCAGGATGCGCATCCCGGCACGGGCGGCATAGTCGTTGCCGAGCAGGAAATCGCGGTTGCCACGGATGAAGTACACCGGCACGCCGGCATCGCTGACTTCGCGCAGCGCCAGTGCGACCGCATCGGCGGCGCTGGAGGGCGTGTCATCGCCGATCCAGGCTTCAAACAGATCGCCCAGGATGTACAGCGCATCGGCCTGCCGCGCTTCGCCGCGCAGGAAGTCGAGGAACAGGTCAGTGATGGCTGGACGGCTGGGGTCCAGATGCAGGTCGGAGATGAACAGCGTTGTCATGCCCGCATTGTAGAGCCTGATCAGCCGGTGAGCAGCGGCAACAGCTGCAGCGAGCCCAAGCCCAGCAGCACACCGATGCCGGTGGCGGCCAACACATCGCTGGGGTAGTGCAGACCCAGCACCACCCGCGACAGCGCTACGCCGACGGTGAAGGGCAGCAGTAGTGGGGCAAGCCAGGGGTAATAGGCCAGCGCCACCACGGTGAAGGACACCGCGTGCAGGGTGTGGCCGGAGGGAAAGCTGTATTCATCCAGCGGCGCCACCCAGGCGCGGATGCGCAGGTCGGCGGCGAACGGGCGCGGGCGCCGGGTCCAGCGCTTGAGCAGCTTGTACAGGGTCAGCGCCAGTACGCCGGTGGCAGCCATATGCGCGGAGGCCTGCAGGCCATCCAGGCCATCGGCCAGCACCAGCGCGCCCATCAGCATGTACCAGAACATGCCGTCACCGAGGCGGCTCAGCACCGAGAACAGGCGCCGGATGCCGCGACGGCGGCCATAGCGGTTTGCGCGTCGGCACCAGCGCGCTTCACGCGCGGCAATCCCTTCAGGCGGCAGCAATGGCATGGAAGCGTCTCCGGGAGGCTAGTTCGCTGAGCAGTGCTTCAAATTCGGCGACCACGTGTTCGGGATGCAGGCGCTGCATCGCGCGGCTGGCGTTTGCACCGAGGGTGGTGCGCATCTCGTCATCGTTGGCCAGCTGCACGGCGGCGGCGATGAAGTTTTCATCGTTGTCCACGGCAACGCCACTGTGTCCACTTTGCAGGTGTTCGCGGGCGGCGCCGTAGTTGAAGGCGACCGTCGCAACGCCACTGGCCATGGCTTCCAAGGTGACGTTGCCAAAGGTCTCGCTGCGGCTGGCAAACAGGAACAGGTCGCCGCTGGCGAAGTGCCTGGCCAGGGCTTCGCCGCGCTGCACACCGCAGAAGATGAAGTCTGGGTTCTGCTCGGCCAGCTTCTCTCGCATCGGGCCATCGCCGACCCAGACAAAGCGTGCCTTCGGTCGTTGCTGCTGGATGCGGCGGAATGCCTTGATCGCCAGGCCCAGGTTCTTTTCTGCAGCGATGCGGCCAACGTAGATCACCGCGAAGCCTTCGCCTTCGATGCCCCAATCGGCACGCAAGGCTGCATCGCGTTTGCTGGGATCGAACTGACTGCCATCTACCGCGCGTGCAAGCAGCCGCGCACGGGAAAATCCATTGTCCAGAAGAAACTGCTGCAGCTCGCGGGTGGGGACCAAGGTGGCTTCTGCCTGATTGTGGAAACGGCGCATCCAGCGCAGTGCGGTGCCTTGCAACCAGGCAGCGCCATAGTCGGGCAGGTACTCATCAAAACGCGTGTGCAGACCCGAGGCAACCGGGATACCCAGCCGCCGCGCGGTGCGCATCGCAGACCAGCCCAGCGGGCCTTCCGTGGCCACATAGATTGCATCCGGGCGTTGCTGTTGCCATTGCCGGGCCAGCCGCAACGGCGCCGGCAGGCCGAAGCGCAGGCCGGGGTAGCGCGGCAGGCCGGCACCACGCACCAGAACTTCGTGGGCGGCGCCGGTGCCATCCTGTTGTTGGCGCGGACGGACCACATCGACGTCATGGCCGCGGTTGCGCAGGCCGTGTTCCAGCCCCTGCACGGTCAAGGCAACGCCATTGACCTCCGGTGGATAGGTCTCGGTGACGATCGCAAAGCGCATGGCTGGCTCCCGGTTTTTGGCGAGGATGCGCGCCGGGAATGAAGCGACTGTTACTTCCAGTTGACGACTTTGTTACCGGGCCAACGAAAAAAACCACGGCCCCGAAGGGCCGTGGTTCCTGGTGCTTTTTTACCTGCGAGGCAGGGATCAGAAGCGCTGCTGGTACTTCATGTACACGAAACGACCAATGTCGTAGCCGCCGTAGTAGGAGAAGGCCGAGTTCGGCTTGCTGTACATCACCGGACCGTACTTCTCGAACACGTTGTTGGCACCGACCGACACGGTGGCATCCCACGGCAGCTTGTAACGCACCTGCACGTCGTGGAAGGTCACCGAACCACGCTCGTTGTAGTTGCGCGCGCCCTTGTACCAAGGCGCGAAGACGCCCGGGTCGGAGCATTCAGCCGGATACAGGGCAATGTTCGGGCACTGCTCCTTGACGCCGGAGAAGTAGCGGGCAGTCCAGCTGGCGCCGAAGTTGCCACGTTCCCAGCCTGCGGTCAGGTTGGAGCGGACACGGAAGCCACTGCCGATGCCGTTGCTGGGGGTCGGGACCACCTTGTTGTCGTTGGTCGAACGGTAGATGTTCTCGCTGACGTAGGTGGTGGCCCAACTGGTGCTGAACTTGCCATAGTCGGTATCCAGGCGGTAGCTCAGGTCCATGTCATAGCCTTCGGTCTGCAGGAAACCGGCGTTGCGGTTGCCGAAGCGAAGGGTGTTGACAATGCCGGTTACCGGATCACGGGTGAAGCGGTTGCAGCGTGCGTCGATGCCCTGCTCATAGCAGTCGATCAGGATCTGGTTCGGGCTATCGGAGACGATGGTGTTGTCGATGCGGATCTTCCACCAGTCCAGCGACACGTTGAAGTTGCTGATGAAGCTCGGGCTCCAGACCAGACCCAAGGTCTTGCTCGTGGAGGTTTCCGGGGTGAGCGAGGGGTTGGAACCGCCGACGAACGGCAGCGGCGTGGCGTCGGACGCCGTGGTCACCGGGGTCATGCCCTGCTTGAGCTGACGGAAGGTGTTGGCGTTGGCGATGTCACGTGCGCATCGGGCACGTACCTCGGCGCTGGTCTTGGAAGCGCCGAACACGGTGTCGCAGGGATCGCTGAAGGTTGCGAAGGTTTCCGAACCACCGCCAAACAGGTCGTTGATGGTCGGGGCGCGGAAGCCTTCGGCCCAGGTGCCGCGCACCAGCAACTGCTCGAACGGCTTCCACTTGAAACCGAACTTGCTGTTGACGGTGTTGCCGAAGGTATCGTAGTCGGAGTAACGGGTGGCAGCATTGAAGCTGAGTTCACGCGCGCCAGGCAGGTCAGCCAGCACCGGGATGTTGAGCTCCAGGTACGCTTCGTTGACCTTGTAGTCACCACCGGTCGGGCCAGCCGCCAGGTTGGTGGTGGCACCAGTCTGGGCCAGCGGATCGGGGATGTATTCGCCCGCTTCCTTGCGGCTCTCAACACCAAACGCAAAACCAAGGTCGCCGGCCGGCAAGGTAACGATGCTGCCGGCGATGTTGGCGAAGAAGTTCTTGCTGGTGGTCTTGCCCTTGGTGATTTCCGGCGGGAACAGCCAGTCCTGCAGGGTGGCGTTGGCAGTCAGGCCGTTCGCATCGGTGCTGCCATATGGCGCCAGTGGATTCCACGGGGTGCAGTTGGCGACCGGTGCGCCGGGCTTGCCGCATTCGACCTTGCCGGTGGCAGCGTTGTAGAACGACGGCCCCACTGCAGCCGCAACGCGGCCCTTGTGCAGGTTGCCGGTGGCAACGGATTCCAGCTCGTTGCGGCTGTACTGGTAGCCGGCTTCCCAGTCGAAGTAGCGCTCGCCAATGTCAAAGGAGCCATCGAACGAGGCCACTGCGCGATAGGTCTTCAGCTCGCTGTTGGTGACGCGCGGCACTTCCCAGGTACGGCGGTTCCAGGCCACAGCGGTCGGCTTGGCATAGCCGTGCTGGTTGCCGAACGGGTTGAAGTAGCTGTCGATCGACATCGAGCCGATGCCAGCGGTGCTCGACTGCAGAGGATAACCGGCGATCTGGCGGCTGGAGCTGCGCTGGTTGTAGCCCAGTTCGGTCTTGAAGTTGATGGCGTCAGTGATCTTGAAGCGGCCATCGAAATACACAGAATCCCGCTTGATCGGGTAGTTCACGTGCATCTGGTTGTTGGCATTGCTGACATCACCGGTGAACGGGGTGGTGTTGGTGATGTGGTAATTGGCCGGATTGGTCGGGTCGGCACCGCGGTTGAGCGAGTAGTTGCAACCGGCTGTGGCGGTACAGCCGGGGCCACCCTTCAGGCCGGTGATCTGGCCGTACTGGCTCAACGTGGTCCAGTTGCTGGCGTCGTTCGGGTGACGGTCGCTGATGCCATAGGCGCTGAACCAGCGGTCTTTGGCCCAGACACCCTTTTCTTCACTGTGTTCGGCGGACAGCGTCAGCGAGATGCGGTCGTTGCTCCAGCCGCCGATCACGTCGAAACGGTCACGTGCACCGTCGCCCTGGCTGAACTGGCCGTGGTAGACATTGGCGGTAACGCCGTTGACATTGGAGCGGGTGATGATGTTGACCACACCGGCCATGGCATCGGAACCATAGATGGCCGAGGCGCCGTCCTTCAGTACTTCAATACGTTCCACTGCCGAAACCGGCAGGTTGGACACGTCCTGGTAACCGGAGGTGCTGATGCCCAGGCGCTTGCCGTTGACCAGTACCAGGGTGCGCTGGGTACCCAGGTTGCGCATGTCGATATAGGTACCGCCGGCATTTTCACCCGCAGTCAGCGCATTGGCGCGGCTGATGGTGGGGCTGCCCATGGCGGTGACGTTCTGCAGGATGTCGGCAACCGAGCTGAAGCCCTGCTGCTCGATATCGGTGCGGCTGATGGCGAACACCGGCTGTGCGGTTTCGACGTCGACCTGACGGATGCGCGAACCGGTGATCTCGATGCGATCAAGGGTGGTGGGATTGCTGTCCTGGGCGAGCGCGGGCAGGGCGATCATGCCGACGGTGCTCGAAACCAAGGCATAGCGAATCGCCTGCCCCAGTACGCTGGAACGTGTTTGCATTGCGGGCTCTCTCTCTCTTTTGAAACTGACAAATGTCAAAAAGAGATTGCGACGTAAGGCCGTCGCGATCTCCATCAAAGACCATCGTTGCAAGTGCAAGAATGGTTTAGCGAGAGTAGCGTCGTTTGTAAAAAAAATGTTTGTTTTGAAGTAATGGGTAACCGCAGTTACGCATTGGTGCTGCACTTTCAGATCAATCTTGATGGCGGCGGGTTGGCCTGAGCGCTCAGGCCACAAATGGCCGGAAGCTGAAACCCAGCCCGGTCATGCCTTCAGCCTCGCCGACCAGATCCGCGCGCAGCAGCGGGCGGGCGTCGATGTAGTCCTTGGCCAGGATCAGCGACAAGGTGTTGCCATCCACTGACAGCTCCAGGGTCGGGATCGGGTCGGACTCATGTGCGCGGTGCAGGAGTACTGCCAGTCGCAGGATTGCCGCCGTGCGTTTGGCCGGCAGCAACAGGCGCTCGGGCAGGGCCTCGAAGGCGCTCTTGGGAATGCCACGACGATGGGTGCGGATCAACGCGGCCAGCATCTGCTGTTCCTGTCGCGAGAAACCAGCGATATCGGAATGCTCGATCACGTAGCTGCCATGGGTGTGATAACCGCTGTGCGCGATCATCAAACCGAGCTCGTGCAGGCGTGCGGCCCAGCCCAGCATGCGCGCATCGTCGACATCCAGCTTCCAGGCGTCGGACACCTGTTCGAACAGCCGTTGTGCGGTGGCTTCCACCCGCTGTGCCTGGGCTTCGTCGATGGCGTAACGCTGGGTCAGTGCGGCCACCGATTCATCGCGCGGATCGTTGTCGTTGGCGCGGCCCATGATGTCGTAGAGGATGCCTTCGCGCATCGCCGCCTTGCTGACCAGCAGCTTCTGCAGGCCCAGTGCCTGGAAGGCGGCCTCCAGCACGAGGACGCCACCGGCGATGATCGGTCGGCGCTCGCTGGACAGCGTCGGCAGCTCGATCTCGTTGATGTTCTTGGCGCGTAGCAGTTCTTCGCGCAGCTGCGGCAATGCCTCGGCGGTGATCGCGCCCTTGCTCAGCTTCATCGCCGCGCAGATCTCGCTGATCGCCTTGTGCGTGCCGGACGAGCCCAGTGCTTCCTGCCAGCCCAATGCCTTGTACTTGTTGGCGAAGGGCTGGAACTCGGCGCCGATCTCGGTGAGTGCGTCTTTCCAGCGCTTCTTGCTCAGCTTGCCGCCGGGGAAAAAGCGCCTTGTACTGGCAATGCAGCCGGCCTGCAGGCTCTCGCGTTCCAGCGTCTGCATGCCCTGGCCGATGATGAACTCGGTGGAGCCACCGCCGATGTCGATCACCAGCCGATGCTGGTCGGGCTTGGGCGGTTGTGCGTGGGCAACGCCGAGATAGATCAGGCGCGCTTCTTCGCGACCGCTGACCACTTCGATGGCGTGGCCGAGCGCGGTTTCGGCCGGCATCAGGAACGACAGCGGCGAGCGCAGCTGGCGCACGGTATTGGTGGCCAGTGCACGCACGCGGTACGGCGGGATGTTGCGGATGCGCTGGCCGAAGCGGGCCAGGCACTCCAGCGCGCGCTGGCGGGCTTCAGGCGAGAGACCGCCCTTGCCATCCAGGCCATCGGCCATGCGTACGGTTTCGCGCAGACGGTCCACCACCCGCAGCTGCCCAAGCAGGTAGCGCGCGATGACCATATGGAAACTGTTGGAGCCCAGATCGATGGCGGCCAGCAGGTCGCCGTCCTGCAAGGGCGGTGGGGTCAGAGAGGACTGGGGCATGGCGGAATGGTAGCCGAAGCCCGGGGGTCGGCGTCACCTTGCCCCGGCAATCTTCGCTGCTACAGACCCTCCATCAATGCCTGCTGCGCTGAATGCGGCGGCTGGCCGGGCGCGGGCTCGCACTTGATGTAGCGGCCGTCTTCCTGCAGGTCCCATGCATTGAGGTTGTCGTCCAGGTAGTTCTGCAGCACCTCGCGGTAGATGCGACGGGCCAGATCGGTATCCAGGATCGGGAAGCAGGTTTCCACGCGGCGCAGCAGGTTGCGCTCCAGCCAATCGGCGCTGGCGCAGTACAGCTCAGGCGCGCCATTGTTGCCAAACCAGTAGACCCGGCTGTGTTCGAGGAAGCGGCCGACAATCGAACGCACGCGGATGTTGTCCGAGACGCCTTCCACGCCCGGGCGCAAGGTGCAGGCGCCACGCACGATCAGGTCGATCTGCACGCCGGCCTGTGAGGCCGCGTACAGGGCACGGATCACCTGCGCCTCGTTGAGCGCGTTCATCTTGGCGATGATGCGTGCCGGCTTGCCGTCCAGAGCAAGCTTGGTCTCGCGCTCGATGCGCTTGATCAGCCCGGCATGCAGGGTGAACGGCGATTGCAGCAGGCACTTCAACTTCATCTTCGGGGCCAGCCCGGACAGCTGCTGGAACAGCAGGTGCACATCGTTGCCGATGTCCGCATCGGCGGTGATCAGACTCAGGTCGGTATACGCGCGAGCGGTGCCGCTGTGGTAATTGCCGGTGCCCAGGTGCACGTAGCGGCGCAGCTTGCGGCCCTCGCGGCGCACGATCAGCAGCATCTTGGCGTGGGTCTTGAAACCGACCACGCCGTAGACGACCTGCACGCCAGCATCCTGCAGGCGATCAGCCAGACCGAGGTTGGCCTCCTCGTCGAAGCGCGCACGCAGCTCGACGACGACGGTGACGTCCTTGCCGTTGCGCGCGGCCAGGATCAAGGCTTCAACAATCCCCGAGTCCTTGCCGGTGCGGTACAGCGTCTGCTTGATCGCCAGCACGTTGGGATCGACCGCGGCCTCGCGGATCAGCTCCAGCACGGTGCTGAAGGAATCAAACGGGTGGTGCAGCAGCACGTCGCCCTGCGCGGCGGTCTCGAAGATGCCCTCGGGCGACTTGAACACGCGCGGGGTCATCGGCGGGTACTTCAGGTCCGCGCGCTGCAACAGGTCATACACCTGGATGACGCGGTTGAGGTTGACCGGGCCGTCGATGCGATACGCAGCGTTCTCGGACAGGCCGAAATTCTGCAGCAGGGTCTGCATGATGGGTTTCGGGCAGTCGTGGGCGATCTCCAGCCGCACCGCCGGGCGATAGCCGCGGTCGACCAGCTCATCGCGCAGCGCCAGCGCCAGGTTCTCGACTTCTTCCTCGTCCACCACCAGCTCGGAGTTACGGGTGACGCGGAACTGGTAGGCACCCTGCACATCCATGCCCGGGAACAGCTCGTCGACGAAGGCAGACAGCACCGCCGACAGCAGCACGAAGTTCTGCGGGCCGCCCAGCGATTCGGGCAGCTGGATGATGCGCGGCAGCGAACGCGGTGCACGCACCAGCGCCAGATGGCCGGCACGGCCGAAGGCATCGGTGCCCTTCAGCACAACAACGATGTTCAGCGACTTGTTGAGGATCTTCGGGAACGGATGCGACGGGTCCAGGCCCAGTGGCGACAGCACCGGCATGATTTCGTTGCGGAAGTAGGCGCGCAGCCAACGGCGCTGACGCGGAGTCCAGGTCTTGTTGGCGAGGATGCCGACGCCGGCCTCGCCCAAGGCCGGGCGCAGGACCTGGTTCCAGCAGCGGTATTGCTGGTCTACCAGCTCGGCGGCGCGGTCATGGATGGCGTTGAGGATGGCCTGCGGGCTCATCCCGTCCGGCGCCGGCGGCAGGCCGAATTCCTGCGCATGGCGTACCGCGGCGGCGCGGATTTCGAAGAACTCATCCAGGTTGGTGCAGGAGATGCACAGGAAGCGCAGCCGCTCCAGCAGCGGCACCTGCTCATCCATCGCCTGGGCCAGCACGCGGAAATTGAAATCCAGCTGTGACAGTTCCCGGTTGATGTACAGCGACGGATCACGCAGCGGATCGTTGCCGACGGCGGGAGTGGCGGGGGGCGGAGGAGGAGTCATGCCGGAAAGTCTTCCATGGACAAGGGCGAGGGGGATGCATTGCGCGGGCGTACATGCTCGGCGTCGAAGTGGCAGGCAAAGGTGCTGCCCTGGCCGACTTCGCTGCGGATTTCCAGGCGTGCCTGGTGCAGGCCAAGAATGTGTTTGACGATGGACAGGCCCAGCCCGGTGCCGCCGCTTTCGCGCGAACGGCTGCTGGAAACACGGTAGAAGCGTTCGGTCAGGCGCGGCAGGTGATTGGCCGGGATGCCGTAACCGGTGTCGGTGACCGCCAGCACCGCGCCATTGCCTTCGCGGCTGAAGGTCAGGCTGATGCGGCCACCGGCCGGGGTGTAGCGCACGGCATTGGTCAGCAGGTTGGAGAAGGCGCTGTGCAGTTCCTTGTTCGAGCCTGCCAGATCCACACCGGCCAGGTCCTCGACGACGATGGTGTGGCGGCCCTGGCTGTGTGCTTCGGCTTCGCGCCGTAGCGATGCCAGCATCGAGGTCATGCCCACCGTTTCCAGCTCGGTATGTTGCTGGGATTCCAGCCGTGACAGGGTCAACAGGTCTTCGACCAGCTGCGCCATGCGCTGCGATTGCTTGCGCATCTCCGACAGCATCGGCCCGGTATCGGGGAAATCCTCCGGGTCCATCATGTCCAGGTAGCCGTGCACCACGGTCAGCGGCGTGCGCAGCTCGTGCGAGACATTGGCGACGAAGTCGCGACGGACCTGTTCCAGATGCAGCAGCTTGGTCACATCGCGTGCGACCAGCAACCAATGGTGATCCGAGTACGGGATCAAACGCATATGCAGGCGGATAGCCGGATCGACCGGCGAGTTGGCATCCAGGATGGGTTCGGCATTGCGGCCGCCGGCCAGCCAATGGGCAAGCGGCAGCGGCTGCAGGCGTGGCACCAGTGCCGCTTCCATGTCGGCCGGGTGCTGCAGGCCGAGCAGGGCGGTGGCGGCCTCGTTGAACCACTGCACACGTTGGGTATTGCGGTCCACGACCACCACCGCATCGGGCAGCGCAGCGGCAGCAGCGCGGTAGCTGCGCAGCATCTCCACCAGGCGGCGCTTGCGCGCGCGCATTTCCTGCTGGTTGCGTGACAGCAGACGGTCCAGTTCATTCCAGACGCCCACGCCTTGAGGTGTGTCCCAGCGCTGGCGTGCGGTCAGCCGCAGCAGCAGCTGGCGCAGGCGCCAGTAATGCCAGGTCAGCATCGCCAGGGCGGTGATCGCCACGATCAAAGCCGGATGGCCCAGCAACGCCCCCAGCCCCCATGCCAGCAACAACAGCGCGGCCACGGTGGCCAGCGTCTTCAACCAGGCAGATCTGAATTGGCGGGGCATTGCACTCTCGGTGGTACGCGGTGAATCCGTCGGGCTTACGCCGGGTTATAGCATCCGTTGCGGCCGGGTGGCCGCAGCGGCTCAAGTGGCTGCGGAAAAACGGTAGCCGGCACCGCGCACGGTCTGCACCATGTTCTCGGCGCCAAAGGGTTCCAGCGTCTTGCGCAGGCGGCGGATATGCACGTCGATGGTGCGTTCTTCCACATACACGCTGCCGCCCCAGACATGGTCCAGCAGCTGCGAGCGGGTGTAGACGCGCTCCGGATGGGTCATGAAGAAATGCAGCAGGCGGTATTCGGTGGGGCCGATCGGCACCGGTACATCGCCGGCGAAGACGCGATGGGCGGCGCCATCGATGCGGATGTTGCCAACGCCGACACTGCCGTCTTCGTCATCGTCGCGGGTGCGACGCATCACCGCACGGATGCGTGCCAGCAGTTCGCGTGCCGAGAACGGCTTGACCACATAGTCGTCGACGCCTGCTTCCAGGCCGCCGACGCGATCATTTTCTTCACCGCGAGCGGTGAGCATGATGATCGGCACGTCGCGGGTGAGGACTTCCTTGCGCCAGCGGCGGGCAAGCTCCAGCCCGCTGGTACCCGGCAGCATCCAATCCAGCAGGATCATGTCCGGTACCCGGTCGGCAATGGCGGTCTGCGCTTCGAGTGCGTCGCCGGCATGGACCGGGTCGTACTCACCCTTGCGCAGGGCAAAGGCGACCATGTCACGGATCGCGGGTTCGTCATCGACAATCAGGATACGTTTCTGCACGTGGCGTCTACCGGAATGCCCATCAATAAGGGATGTGCTCAGTAGACTACGGTTTGATGACGGGTTTGTGACATGGATGGAGGGTAAACCCGGCAATTTGTCGCGGGCAGGTTCACTTTCGTGACATTTCCGGGTCGTGCACGCCGAGCCGGCGCATTTCCAGCACGGTCGGCATGATCGACTCGATGCGGGCATCCACCCGAGCGCGGCTCACGTAGTCCAGGCCAGGTTGCTTGAGCAGGGCCTGGAACTGGATCAGCGCCTGTTCCGGCCGCCCATTCAAATAAGCGGCCTCGGCATAGGCTTCGCTGGCGCGGGTGCTGTCGCCGGCCAGTTCACTGGCGCGGGCGAAGGTGGCCTGGAATACCGGGTCGTCGCTGGAACGAGCCAGCAGTGGCCGCAGCATGGCCTGCGCGCGCTGGCCGGCGGCGACGCCGCCCTGTTCATTCAGCAACTGCGCATAGGTCAGGGCCACCGGTCGGCTCTGTGGCAGGCGCTTGAGCAGGGCGTCGAAGCGCTTGTTGGCGTCTTCGTGGCGACCGCTGCGTGATTCGGCCTCGCCCACAGCCAGATTCACCCACAGGTTGTCCGGGTATTCCTGCAGCAGTTGCTGCAGTTCCGGTAGTGCCTGGGCAACGCCGCCAGCGCCGCCGTCACGCAGCCGGGCGATGGCTACGCCGTAGCGTTGTGCATCGGAGAGCCCATTCTTCTGGCTGCGTTTGAGGCCTTCGTATTCGCGTACCAGTTCCGACGGGGTTGGCGCACTGAGCACGCGCAGGCGCTCGCGGGCCCAGTCGAACAGGCCGGTGGGGCCGCGTGGCAGGCTGTTGTCGGGCAGTGACAGCTGCAGGCCAGCCGGTAGCAGCGGGTTACCGCCGCTCAGCGGGCTGCTGCTGGTATCCGGTGCGGACGGGTTGACTCGCTCCTGCAGGACCCCGGTCGGGGTCTGCGTGGTCAGCAGGACGGTGTCCTTCTTCATCTGCTCGGCGCGGGCCTTGGCTTCGCTGATGCGGGTGATGTTGACCGGGTGGGTGCGCAGGAAGTCCGGTGTGGAATAGCCGCCCTCGTTGCCGCGCATTGCTGCCGACATGCGTTCGAAGAAGCCGGCCATCGCGTCCACGTCATAGCCGCTGCGCGACAGGGTGCGGATGCCGAGGCGGTCGGCCTCGGATTCGTTGGAGCGGGTGAAGTTGATCTGGCGCTGCTGCATCAGCCCCATGCCGGAGGTGATCGCGGCCATGGTCGCATCGCCCGAGGAGTTGCCGCCGGCCTGCTGGGCGGCGATTACCGCCGCCAGCATGCCGAGCAGGATCGGAATCTGGTCGCGCTGGGCGCGCTCCACTCCGCGCAGCACATGCTGCTGGGTGACGTGGGCGATTTCGTGCGACAGCACCGCGGCCACCTCGTCCTCGCGCTCGGCAGTGAGCACCAGGCCGGCGTTCATGCCGATGTAGCCGCCCAATGTGGCAAACGCATTGATCTGGCGGTCCTTCATCATGAAGAACGTGTACTTCTGCTGTGGCTGGGCGCTGTTGGAACCCAGTCGTGTACCCATGGTACTGAGCCAGTCGTTCACCAGCGGGTCGTCCAGCAGGTAGCCGTAGTTGCGCAGTTCGCGCAGCATCATGCCGCCGTACTCCGCCTGCCGTGCCGGGGTCAGCAGCTCGCCGGCCGACGAACCGATGTCGGGCAGTTTGCTTTCATCGGCATGGGACAGCGGGGTGGCCAAGGCCAGGGCCAAACTAGTGGCGATAGCGGTGGCAAGCAGCAGGTTGCGCAAGCGGTGACTCCGGGTAGTGGCAGGGCGGAGGATGACGGGGAAGCGGGGCGCGGGTGTGAAGCACAGGTTAACCCGCTGTGTTCTGCCGGTGGCATCGAAAATCCGCGCGACCGGTACCATATATAGACAATGTTTCCACTCAGGAGTTTCGTTGTGACAACCTCATCCAGCGCCGGTGCACCGGAAATCACCATTTACTCCACCGCCGTCTGCCCGTACTGCGTAGCGGCCAAGAATTTCCTGAAGAGCAAGAACCAGTCGTGGACCGAGGTCCGGATCGACCTGGACCCGACCGCGCGCGAGAAGATGATGTCGCTGACCAAGCGCACCAGCGTGCCGCAGATTTTCGTCGGCGATGTTCATGTGGGCGGTTATGACGACATGATCGCGCTGCATCGCGAAGGCAAGCTGGAGCCGCTGCTGGCCGGGCAGGGCGCATGAGCGCCGACAACGAAAAGGACCGCCTGGCTGAATTCACTGAATTCCGCCAGCGCATGAACCAGCGCATCCTGGCCGAACCGAACCAAGTGGTGCGGCGCTTCTTCGCGCTCGATACCCAGACCTATCAGGCCGGCGCGCTGGATGTGAAGACCAAGGAGCTGCTGGGCCTGGTGGCCTCGATGGTGCTGCGCTGCGATGACTGCATCAGCTACCACGTGGCCCAGTGCAAAGAGGCCGGAGTCAGCCGTGAAGAGTTCTTTGAGACCTTCTCGGTAGGTCTGGTGGTGGGTGGCTCGATCGTCATCCCGCACCTGCGGCGGGCGGTGGATTTCCTTGACCAGCTGGAGAACGGGGCCGCCCAGGCGCCGGCCGGGCACGAGCACAGCTGAACCCCAGACCTTCGTCCAGTTGGGGCTGGCGCGGCTGATCAGGCATAATTGACAGTTGAAACCTTTTCAATCGCGCCGGGTTCCGGGCAGCCGGATGGCGCATTCCTCCTCCCTGTTCGGAATACCTAGAAATGACGCAGACAATCACCGTCATCCGCGGCGATGGCATCGGCCCGGAAATCATGGACGCCACCCTGTTCGTGCTGGACAAGCTGGGCGCTGGCCTGAGCTATGAGTTCGCCGACGCCGGCCTGGCCGCGCTGGAAAAGCATGGTGAGCTGATCCCGGCTTCCACCCTGGAATCGATCAAGAAGAACAAGGTCGCCCTGAAGAGCCCGCTGACCACGCCGGTCGGTGGTGGTTTCAGCTCGATCAACGTTGCCCTGCGTCGCCAGTTCGACCTGTACGCCAACGTGCGCCCGGCCATCTCGTTCCCGAACACCAAGTCGCGCTACGAGAACATCAACATGATCACGGTGCGTGAGAACACCGAAGGCGCCTACCTGGCCGAAGGCCAGGAAGTGTCGGCCGACGGCGAGACCGCGTTCTCCGGTACCCGCATCACCCGCAAGGGCTCCGAGCGCATCGTGCGTTACGCCTTCGAGCTGGCCAAGAGCACCGGCCGCAAGAAGGTCACCGCCGTGCACAAGGCCAACATCATCAAGTCGACCTCGGGCCTGTTCCTGGACGTGGCGCGCGAAGTTGCAGCCAAGTACCCGGAAATCGAGTTCCAGGAAATGATCGTCGACAACGCCTGCATGCAGCTGGTGATGCGTCCGGAGCAGTTCGACATCATCGTCACCACCAACCTGTTCGGCGACATCATCTCCGACCTGTGCGCTGGTCTGGTAGGCGGTCTGGGCCTGGCTCCGGGTGCCAACATCGGCGTTGACGCGGCCATCTTTGAAGCCGTGCACGGCACCGCGCCGGACATCGCTGGTCAGGGCAAGGCCAACCCGGTCGCGCTGCTGCTGGGCGCTGCACAGATGCTGGACCACGTCGGCCAGCCGGAAAATGCCGAGCGCCTGCGCAAGGCCATCGTTGCCACGATGGAAGCCAAGGATTCGCTGACCGGCGACCTGGGCGGCACCGGCTCCACCATGGGCTTCGCCCAGGCCATCGCCAGCCGCCTCTGAGTGCAGCTGCGGTAGTTGCTGGTACAAAAAACGGAGCGCGAAAGCGCTCCGTTTTTGTTGATGTAGTGCCGAGCCATGCTCGGCAGGGGCTTTCCCAGGATCGTACCCGGATGTAGCGCCGAGCCATGCTCGGCAGGGGCGTTTTCGGTAATGCCACAGCCGAGCATGGCTCGGCACTACAAACAGCAAGGGCGCCCAATGGGCGCCCTTGCATACAACCTGCAGCAACCGCCTCAGTTACGCGATTGCAGCTTCGACAGCAGGCGCAGGAACTCGATGTACAGCCACACTAGGGTGACCATCAGGCCGAACGCGCCGTACCACTCCATGTACTTCGGTGCGCCGGCTTCCACGCCGCTTTCGATGAAGTCGAAATCCAGCACCAGGTTCAGCGCGGCGATCACCACCACGAACAGGCTGAAGCCGATGCCGATCAGGCCCGAGCCGTGGATGTAGGGGATGTTGATGTTGAACAAACCCAGCACGATCGTCGCCAGGTACACCAGGGCGATACCGCCGGTGGCTGCCACCACACCCAGCTTGAAGTTCTCGGTGGCCTTGATCAGGCCGCTGCGGTAGGCAAACAGCAGGGCGAACAGCGTGCCGAAGGTCAGCAGCACTGCCTGGAACACGATGCCGTTGAAGCGCACTTCATAGACCGCCGAGATCGAGCCGAGGAACAGACCTTCGGCCAGTGCATACAGTGGCGCGCTGACCGGTGCCCAGGTCTTCTTGAAGATGGTCACCATCGACAGTATGAAGCCGACGATCAGGCCGCCCCACATGTAGAACTTTGCCGCCGGCAGCAACTCGCCGCTGTCACTGATGGTGCCGTTCCATGCGAACGCAGCAGTCAATGCGGCCAACAACAGCAGGAATCCGGTTTTGTTGACGGTGCCATTGATGGTCATCGCATCGGCGCCGCGTGACACCACGCTGCCGCTGCCAAGGTCGAGGAAAGTGGTGTCGGAAAGGGCAGGGTTGCCGCTGCGCATGCAATGCTCCGTTGCTATGAAGTGGGCGGGAATTGGACGCCAGCATACCCAATTCAAATTAAATGAAATTTACCGTTGACAGGTTGGTGCGTTTTTCCCACAATAGCCGACCTTTCCGGGGTATCGGGAAGAGATTCACCGCCGGGGTATAGCGCAGTCTGGTAGCGCGCCTGCTTTGGGAGCAGGATGTCGGGGGTTCGAATCCCTCTACCCCGACCATCCAACTCACCAAGTGCGTGTTGGAGTGCGACAATCCGGTCAGAGCGCCCGTAGCTCAACTGGATAGAGCACCGGCCTTCTAAGCCGGCGGTTACAGGTTCGATTCCTGTCGGGCGCACCAATCGGTGCAAGCGGTAGGTGAGTAAGGTTTCAGTGGTGGCTGTAGCTCAGTTGGTTAGAGTACCGGATTGTGATTCCGGTGGTCGGGGGTTCGAATCCCCTCAGCCACCCCACTGTTTCAACGGCATCGGAGTGAAATCCGGGCTTGCAATAAAGGTCAGGTTGCGGCATTATTCGCCTCCTGATTTTCAGGGCTGTTAGCTCAGTTGGTAGAGCAGTTGACTCTTAATCAATAGGTCCAAGGTTCGAATCCTTGACAGCCCACCAAATCAAGAAAGCCGTTGGAGCAATCCAGCGGCGTTCTCTTTTTATGTAAGCCCGGTGTTTTGGGCGGGTGCATGAAACACTCTTGTAGTGTAGTATTCACCTCGAAGTTTCAGGGCTGTTAGCTCAGTTGGTAGAGCAGTTGACTCTTAATCAATAGGTCCAAGGTTCGAATCCTTGACAGCCCACCAAATTTGAAAGCCGCTGGAGAAATCTGGCGGCTTTTTTCTTAGCAGGGCGGCATGCCGCCTGGTCATTGTTCAGACGCTGATGGTTGGTCCAGCGCGCAGACGCGCCTGGCTTCCGCTTTGCCGGCGCTCCTGCAACAATGCTGCGCTGAGTCAGTATTGCGAAAGTGGCGGAATTGGTAGACGCCCTGGATTTAGGTTCCAGTGCCGCAAGGCGTGGGGGTTCGAGTCCCCCCTTTCGCACCAGTCAGTGGTGTTCTCTGCCCGCTGCGGGCCTTTTCAGACAACCTGTATGGGTCTGCCCGCTGGCGGCCACGGGCGATATCGGCCAAACTAAAGGGCTGCGGTGCATAACCGCGCCCTACAACCGTTTCATCCATCACATCGAACCGGCGCGGTTGCCGCCGGTGGCAGGAGTCAACATGCAAGCTTCGATCGAATCCACCGGCAATCTGGAACGCCGCCTGAGCTTCTCGCTGCCGGAAGAGCGTCTGCAGGGGCATATCAGCGGCCGTCTGGGCGAAATCGCGCGTACCGCGCGCATCAAGGGTTTCCGTCCGGGCAAAGTGCCGGCCAAGGTGATCGAACAGCGTTTTGGCCCGCAGGTGCGTGCCGAGGCGCTGGACGGCCTGCTGCGCGAGACCTTTGACGCCGCCCTGCGCCAGCACGAGCTGCGCATTGCCGGTAACCCGCGCATCGACAAAGCCGGCGAAGGCGAGTTCGACTTCGTTGCCACCGTTGAGCTGATCCCGGATTTCGGCGACGTCGACGTCACCAAGCTGACCGTCGTGCGCCACAGCGCCGAGATCAGCGACGCCGACATCGACCAGATGATCGAAAACCTGCGCGCCCAGCGCCGCACCTGGAAGCCGGTTGCACGCGGCGCCCAGGAAGGCGATCTGGTCGGCCTGGAAACCTGGTCGCAGGCTGGCGACGAGCGTCTGCCGGCTGAGGGTGTCGAGAAGGGCACCATCATCATCGGCCAGGGCATGATGTTCGAGCAGATCGAAAAGGGCCTGATCGGCCTGGCCAAGGGTGAAGAAAAGACCCTGGACGTCGAGTTCCCGGCTGACTGGCGCGTGCCGGCGCTGGCTGGCAAGACCGTGCAGGTCACCGTCAAGGTCGTCGAAGTGTCCGAGCAGGACATGCCGGAAGTCGACACCGCCTTCATCAAGAGCTTCGGCGTGAAGAACGGCGACGTGGAGCAGTTCCGCGCTGACATCCGCTCCAACCTCGAGCGCGAGCTCAAGGGCGCGCTGATGAACCGTCTGCGTCGTGAAGTGGGCGAGCAGCTGATTGCCGCCTATTCCTCGGTCGAGCTGCCGCCGCGTCTGGTCGAGGGTGAAGCCCGCTCGATGCTGGCCCAGCAGATCGATGCGATCCGTCGTCAGGGCGGCAACCCGGGCGAAGTGCCGGCCGATGCCCACGAAGGCTTCAAGGACGCCGCTTCCAAGCGCGTGCTGGTCGGCCTGCTGGTCGGTGAAGTGGCCCGCAAGAACGAGCTGCGCCTGGACCCGAAGCGCCTGAACGAAACCATGCGCCTGATCGCTTCGACCTACGAAGAGCCGGAGCAGGTCATTGAGATGTACCGCAATGATCCCCAGCTTATGGCTGGCCTGCAGAACCGTGTGATGGAAGAGCAGGTGATTGACTGGATCGCCGAGCGTGCCCAGCACACCGAGCAGGCCTTGACGTTCCAGGAAGCCATCCGCCAGTAAGCTGGCGGTGTTTCATCCCCGCGCCACGGCGCGGGGAGTTCCCTCCCAAAATAGGTGCCTCACGTAATGGACAACCGAACCAAAGCTCTGAACATGGTTCCGATGGTGGTCGAACAGACCAGCCGCGGCGAGCGCGCCTACGATATCTATTCGCGCCTGCTCAAAGAGCGCCTGATCTTCCTGGTCGGTCCGATCGACGACCACATGGCGAACGTTGTGGTCGCGCAGCTGCTGTTCCTTGAATCGGAGAACCCGGAAAAGGAAATCAGCATCTACATCAACTCGCCGGGTGGCGTGGTCACGGCTGGCATGGCGATCTACGACACCATGCAGTACATCAAGCCGGACGTGAGCACCACCTGCATCGGCCAGGCCGCCTCGATGGGCGCGCTGCTGCTGGCTGCCGGTGCGCCGGGCAAGCGCTTCGCGCTGCCGAACTCGCGCGTGATGATCCACCAGCCGCTCGGCGGCTACCAGGGCCAGGCCACGGACATCGACATCCACGCCCGTGAAATCCTGACCCTGCGTTCGCGCCTGAACGAAGTGCTGGCCAAGCACACCGGCCAGGACCTGGAGACGATCGCCCGCGATACCGAGCGTGACAACTTCAAGAGCGCGGCTGAAGCTGCGGCTTACGGCCTGGTGGACCAGGTGCTGGAGCGCCGTCCGGAAGAGAGCATCCAGGCCTCCTGATGCGTTGAACGGCCAGAAAAACGGCCTGATTTTGCAGGGTCGGAACCGGACTGGTGTCCCTCCGGCCCTGTGCTATTCTCGAATTTGAACCCCCTGTTCAGAGGGGGAAGCAACTGGGTAAGCGAAGCATGAGCGAAGACCGGCAAGGTCGTACCGGGGACAGCAGTGGCAAGATTCTGTACTGCTCGTTCTGCGGCAAGAGTCAGCACGAAGTTCGTAAGCTGATCGCAGGCCCGAGCGTGTTCATCTGTGATGAATGCGTGGAGCTGTGCAACGACATCATCCGTGAGGAACTTGAGGAAAAGGCGCAGTCGGCGCGCAGTTCGCTGCCCAAGCCGCGCGAGATCCTCGAGGTGCTCGACCAGTACGTGATTGGCCAGAACCGCGCCAAGCGCACGCTGGCGGTGGCGGTGTACAACCACTACAAGCGCATCGAGAGTCGTTCCAAGAGCGACGACGTCGAGCTGTCCAAGTCCAACATCCTGCTGGTCGGCCCGACCGGTTCGGGCAAGACGCTGCTGGCCGAAACGCTGGCGCGGCTGCTCAACGTACCGTTCACCATGGCCGATGCGACCACCCTGACCGAAGCCGGTTACGTGGGTGAGGATGTGGAAAACATCATCCAGAAGCTGCTGCAGAAGTGCGACTACGACGTCGAGAAGGCACAGCAGGGCATCGTCTACATCGATGAAATCGACAAGATCTCGCGCAAGAGCGAGAACCCGTCGATCACCCGCGACGTGTCCGGCGAAGGCGTACAGCAGGCCCTGCTGAAGCTGATCGAAGGCACGGTGGCCAGCGTTCCGCCGCAGGGCGGCCGCAAGCACCCGCAGCAGGAATTCCTGCAAGTCGACACCAAGAACATCCTGTTCATCTGCGGCGGCGCGTTCGCCGGTCTGGACAAGGTGATCCAGGCCCGTTCCACCGCCACCAGCAGCATTGGTTTCGGTGCCAAGGTGAAGAGCGCCGAGCGCAAGCAGGAAATTGGCAAGGTGCTGGCCGAAGTCGAGCCGGAAGATCTGATCAAGTTCGGCCTGATTCCGGAGTTCGTTGGCCGCCTGCCGGTGGTTGCGACCCTGGAAGAACTGGACGAGCCAGCCTTGATCCAGATCCTGACCGAGCCCAAGAACGCCATCACCAAGCAGTTCAAGAAGCTGTTCGAGATGGAGAACGTGGAGCTGGAGTTCCGCCCCGATGCGCTGTCGGCCATCGCCAAGAAGGCGCTCAAGCGCAAGACCGGCGCCCGTGGCCTGCGCACCATCGTCGAGTCGGTGCTGCTGGACACCATGTACGAGCTGCCCTCGCAGGAAAACGTCAGCAAGGTGGTCGTGGACGAGTCGGTCATCGAGAACAAATCCGAGCCGTACATCGTCTACCAGACCCCGCCGGAACCGGTCAAAACCGCCTCTGGCGAGTGAACCCGGGCGAACTGAGGTGAATAGGCGGTTGCGCCGCTCACGTTCAGCTTTCGACAGCTCTTGCAACACCTCGCCGATGGCCCCATAACGGGGCCATCGGCTTTTTTATTTAGCCTCCACCGAATCTCGGAGCCCCCATGGCCCAGTCCCAACTCGAAGTTCTCGACCTGCCGGTCCTGCCGCTGCGCGACGTGGTGGTGTTCCCGCACATGGTCATCCCCCTGTTCGTGGGCCGCGACAAGTCCATGCAGGCGCTGGAGCGCGCGATGGAGGCCGACAAGCGCATCCTGCTGCTGGCGCAGAAGTCGGCTGAAACCGACGACCCGGCGGCCGCCGACCTGTACACCGTCGGCACCCTGGCGCAGGTACTGCAATTGCTGAAGCTGCCTGACGGCACCATCAAGGTGCTGGTCGAAGGCCTGTCGCGCGTTGCCGTGGACAAGGTCTATGAGCAGGACGGCTCGCTGCAGGGCCATGGCATGGAAATCGAATCGGACGAATCGCGCGAGCCGCGTGAGATCGAGGCGATTGCCCGTTCGCTGATGTCGCTGTTCGAGCAGTACGTCAAGACCAACCGCAAGCTGCCGCCGGAGTTGTTGCAGACCCTGGCCGGCATCGAGGAGCCGGCGCGGCTGGCCGATACCATCGCCGCGCATATCGGCGTGCGCCTGGCCGACAAGCAGAAGCTGCTGGAGACCCTGCAGGTCGGCGACAGGCTGGAAATGCTGGTCGGCCTGGTCGACGGCGAAATCGATGTGCAGCAGCTGGAGAAGCGCATCCGCGGCCGCGTCAAATCGCAGATGGAGAAGAGCCAGCGCGAGTACTACCTCAACGAGCAGATGAAGGCCATCCAGAAAGAACTGGGTGACCTGGATGAAGCGCCGGGTGAGATGGAAGAACTGGCGCGCAAGATCGCCGAAGCCGGCATGCCCAAGCCGGTCGAGACCAAGGCCAAGAACGAGCTCAACAAGCTCAAGCAGATGTCGCCGATGTCGGCCGAAGCCGCTGTTGTGCGCAACTATCTTGAGTGGCTGCTGGGCGTGCCGTGGAAGAAGCGCACCAAGGTCCGCAAGGATCTGAAGGTCGCCCAGGACACGCTGGACGCCGACCACTACGGCCTGGACAAGGTCAAGGATCGCATCCTTGAATACCTTGCCGTGCAGGCGCGCGTGAAGCAGATGAAGGGCCCGATCCTGTGCCTGGTCGGCCCGCCGGGCGTGGGCAAGACCTCGTTGGGTCAGTCCATCGCCAAGGCCACCAATCGCAAGTTCGTGCGCATGAGCCTTGGTGGCGTGCGTGACGAAGCCGAGATCCGTGGCCATCGCCGTACCTATGTCGGTTCCATGCCGGGCCGCATCGTGCAGAACCTCAACAAGGTCGGCAGCAAGAACCCGCTGTTCGTACTGGATGAGATCGACAAGATGTCGATGGACTTCCGCGGCGACCCGTCCTCGGCGCTGCTTGAAGTGCTGGACCCGGAACAGAACAACGCTTTCAACGATCACTACCTCGAGGTCGATCTGGACCTGAGCGAAGTGATGTTCGTGGCCACCTCCAATTCGCTGAACATTCCGGGCCCGTTGCTGGACCGTATGGAAGTGATCCGCATCCCGGGTTACACCGAGGATGAGAAGCTCAACATCGCCATGCGCTACCTGCTCAGCAAGCAGCTCAAGGCCAATGGCCTGAAGGCGGAAGAGCTGGCAATCGAAGAAGATGCCATCCGCGGCATCGTGCGTTATTACACCCGCGAATCCGGCGTGCGTAACCTCGAGCGCGAGATCGCCAAGATCTGCCGCAAGGTAGTGAAGGAGATTGCCTTGGCCGGCCCGCAGCCGGTGAAGAAGGCTGCCGCCAAGAAGTCGGCCAAGAAGCCGAAGGCGCTGGTGGTTGTGGACGCGAAGAACCTGGACAAGTACCTGGGCGTGCAGCGTTTCGACTTCGGCCGTGCCGAGGAAGAAAACGAGATCGGCCTGGTCACTGGTTTGGCCTGGACCGAAGTCGGCGGCGAGCTGCTGCAGGTTGAGTCGACGCTGATCCCGGGCAAGGGCGCGGTGACGCTTACCGGCCAGCTCGGCAATGTGATGAAGGAATCGGCCACGGCCGCCTTGTCGGTGGTGCGCGCGCGCGCCGAAGCACTCGGCATCGATGTGGATTTCCTGCAGAAGCACGACGTCCACCTGCACGTGCCCGATGGCGCCACCCCGAAGGACGGCCCCAGCGCCGGCATCGCGATGGTGACTTCGCTGGTGTCCACACTGACCAAGGTGCCGGTCAAGGCCGAAGTGGCGATGACCGGTGAGATCACCCTGCGTGGTCGCGTTACTGCGATCGGTGGTCTGAAGGAGAAGCTGCTGGCCGCGCTGCGCGGCGGCATCCGTACCGTGGTCATCCCCGAAGAGAACCGCAAGGATCTGGTGGATATCCCGGCCAATGTCACCCGCGACCTGACCATCGTGCCGGTGAAGTGGATCGACGAAGTGCTGGATATCGCGCTGGCAACACCGCTGGCGCCGAAGAAAGCAGGCAAAAGTGCGCAGCGTGTCGCAGTTCGCGGCAAGGCGAAGGCAGCTCCCACCGCGCGCGTCAAGCACTGAAATGTGAACGTAAAACCCCTCAAAACCCGCGTCATTAAAGGCTTTTCAGCTTGCGCGGGTAGGGGGGCGCTGGTATAAAAGTGCGACTCACGCAGCAGTAGTTTTTTGCTGGCGTGTTTGCAGGTTCTTCGGCAGTCGTGCGTCTTGGGGACGTACGGGTGCCACTCAATAATTCCGCGGATTACCGCAAAGGGAGTTTTACAGAATGAACAAGACCGAATTGATTGATGGCGTTGCCGGTGCTGCTGACCTGACCAAGGCTGAAGCTGGCCGTGCGGTTGATGCCGTCATCGCCGAGATCACCAAGGCCCTGAAGAAGGGTGAGGCCGTGACTCTGGTGGGCTTCGGTACGTTCCAGGTTCGTGAGCGCGCCGCGCGCACCGGCCGTAACCCGAAGACCGGCGAAGAGATCAAAATCGCTGCTGCAAAAAATCCTGCCTTCAAGGCTGGTAAAGCTCTGAAAGACGCTGTAAACTAAGCGGCTCAGCTGGGGTGCTTAGCTCAGCGGTAGAGCGTCTCCCTTACACGGAGAGGGTCGGGGGTTCGAAACCCTCAGCACCCACCAAGTTAAGCATTGCAGTACAGTTTGAAAGTGTGGAGCGGTAGTTCAGTTGGTTAGAATGCTGGCCTGTCACGCCGGAGGTCGCGGGTTCGAGTCCCGTCCGCTCCGCCAGTTTCAAATTGGCCCCTGACAAAATCGGGGGCCTTGTTTTCTCAAACTCCACAAGAGGGAGGGAAAACTAAAAAATTAAATGTGGAGCGGTAGTTCAGTTGGTTAGAATGCTGGCCTGTCACGCCGGAGGTCGCGGGTTCGAGTCCCGTCCGCTCCGCCATTTAATCAAGTCGCTCTTCGGAGTGCGCGCCCCGGGCAACCGGTGGTGGTCGAGTCAAGTGTGGAGCGGTAGTTCAGTTGGTTAGAATGCTGGCCTGTCACGCCGGAGGTCGCGGGTTCGAGTCCCGTCCGCTCCGCCAGATGTCTCAAAGCCCTCGGCGCAAGCCGGGGGCTTTTTTTTGGTCCGCTATTGGCAGCGGCCGAGTTGGGCGCGGGGCAGGAAGCGGGTTAAACTGCCCGGCTCGCCACTCAGGCCTCGATTTGCCCATGCTGCAGAAACTTCGCGACAAGACCTCAGGCTGGATCGTTACGGTGATCATGGGCCTGTTGATGATCCCGTTCCTGTTTGTGATCGACAACAGCTACCTCGGTGGCGTCGGCGCACAGAACGTTGCCAAAGTGTCGGCCCCGCCGTCGTGGTGGACCTCGGCACCTTCATGGTGGCCGGTGTCGTTCCTTTGGAACCACCACGAAGTCAGCGTCGAGGACTTCCGTGCCCGTTTTGAACAGGCACGCATGCAGGCGCGTGAGCAGCAGGGCGACAACTTCGACCCGCGCGAATTTGAAACCACCGAAAACAAGCGCCTCGTGCTCGATCAGCTGATCGACGAGCAGGTGGTGCGCCTGGCCGCCGAAGGCGCGCATATCGTCATCGGCGACAAGGCCGTGCGTGACTACATCGCTGCGATTCCTGCGTTCCAGAAGGACGGCAAGTTCGATCCGGACCAGTACCGCTTGGCGCTTGCGCAGAGCATGCCGCCGCGTACGCCGGCGATGTTCGAGCAGTTGGTGCGTACCAGCCTGCAGCAGTCGATCATTCCGTCGGCGCTGGCCGGCTCGGGCTTCACCACCAAGGGTGAGAGCGAGCGTCTGCTGAAACTGCTGGGCGAAACCCGCGACGTGGAATTCGCACTGTTGCCGGTCGTTGCCGCGGATACTGCCGCAGTCAGTGATGCCGAGATCGACCAGTGGTACAAGGCGCATCCGAAGGACTTCCGCCAGCCGGAAAGCGTCACCATCGAATACGTCGAACTCAATGCTGCCAGCATGCCGGCAGCGACGGCGGCTGACGAAGCTACCCTGCGTCAGCGCTATGAAGACGAGAAGGCGCGTTTTGTCAGCGCCGATCAGCGTCTGGCTTCGCACATCCTGATTGCCAAGGGCAGCGATGAGAAGGCGGCCGAGGCCAAGGCTGCCAAGCTGGCAGCGGAAGCCAAGCAGCCGGGTGCCGATTTCGCTGCACTGGCCAAGGCCAACTCGGAAGATCCGGGCTCCAAGGATTCCGGTGGCGACCTGGGTTGGGTTGAGAAGGGCGTGATGGTCAAGCCGTTCGAAGACGCGTTGTTCGCCATGAAGGCCGGCGACGTGGTTGGCCCGGTCAAGACCGAGTTCGGCTACCACGTGCTGAAGCTGCGCGAGATCAAGGGTGGCGAAGGCCGTCCGTTCGAGGAAGTGCGTGACCAACTGGCTGCCGAGCAGCTGCAGGCCGATACCGAGAAGGCATTCAACGAACTGAGCGGTCGCCTGGTGGACCTGGTTTACAAGAACCCGACCGAGCTGGGTGGCGCAGCCAAGGAAGTTGGCCTGCCGGTGCAGAGCCTTGGCCCGTTCAACCGTGGCACCGCCAGCGGCATCGCCGCCAATCCGGCGGTGCTGAAGGCCGTGTTCTCCGACGCACTGAAGGAAGACGGTACGGTCAGCGACCCGATCGAACTGGCTCCGAACCACACTGTCATGGTCCGCGTCACCGCACACACGCCGGAGCAGGCGATTCCGCTTGCGCAGGCGCGTGAGCAGGTGATTGCCGCGGTACGTGCGCACCGTTCCGAAGAAGCCTCGAAGAAGGCTGCTGACGCGTTGCTGGCCAAGTTGAATGCTGGCGAGACGCTGCAGGCATTGGCTGGCAGTGAGCAGCTGCAGTTGCTGCCGATGCCGGGCCTGCCGCGCACGGCGCCAATGCCGACCGCTGAAGCCAACCGCGCTGCGTTCACGGTGGCGGCTCCGGTTGGTGACAAGCCGAGCTATGGCAAGGTCGAGATGGAGCCGGGCCGCTATGCCGTGTTTGCGGTCACCAAGGTGACCCCGGGCAACCCGGCCGAAGTGCCGGAAGCGCAGCAGGCCATGCTCAAGGACCAGCTGAGCCAGATCGACGGCGCCGCTGCAGCCAAGGCCTATGTCGATGGCATGCGCAAGCGCTACAAGGTGCAGGTGCAGGAATCCCAGCTCTGAGCATCTGAGCCTGCAACAAACAAAAGCCCGGCGAAAGCCGGGCTTTTTATTGTGTAGTGGGGGGGGGGGGGGGGGGGGGGGGGGGGGGGGGGGGGGGGGGGGGGGGGTTTTGGTGGGGGGGGGGGGGGGGGGGGGGGGGGGGCGGGGGGGGCGAGGCGGGGCCGCGCGGCG
>NZ_JBRREI010000050.1:0-33923 GCF_056760195.1 Stenotrophomonas sp. STEN020 | reverse complement strand
TTTCTTTGTGTTTTGGTCTTTTTGCTTTGTGTTTTGTGCTTTGTGCTTTGGGGTTTGGGTTTTGTGGTTTGTGCTTTGGGCTTTGGGCTTTGGGCTTTGGGCTTTGGTTCTATCCCTTCTCCCGTATACGGGAGAAGGTGCCCCGCAGGGGCGGATGAGGGCGGCTTTTGGGCTTTTGCGATAACCGCTGTTTGGCCGAAAAAAGCAAAACAGCACGGCGCTGCGCACCGCCCCCTCACCCCAACCCCTCTCCCGCAAGCGGGAGAGGGGCTATGAACGCTGCGGGGCTAAAGCCTTACTCCCCGCGCTGCCGCGGCGTGCTCAGATGGTTCGCCTGCAGCAAGGCATTGAGCAGCAATCGCTCGGTACCATACCAATACTTGCGATGCGCCGGGTCATCGGCAAACAAGACCACGTTGCCACTCCCAGTCGGCACTACCTGCAGATAGCTCGAACCCGAAACCCGCGCACGATTGGCATCGGACAGATAGCCATTCACCACCGGCTCGCGATCAATGCTCACCACATTGAGGAACGCGTTCTTCACCGGCTCGAACACCAGCCCGCCTTCCTTGTTGACCCAGATCCGGCGCTGCTGCACACCAAAGCCCAAAGGATGAGTCGGGTCTATATCGGCGCTCAAGATGTTGCCACTGACCCGACCCAGCGCGAACACATCACGCACCGTGCCGAAATCCAACCGCTCGGCGTCATCCTTCTTGTCGCCTTCGCGCAGCTTGGCTTCAGCAAGACCCTTGTCGATCGCCCAGCGCGCGCCGCTGCCATAAACCACCAGCGAACCACCGGCAGCAATCCAACGTTTCAGCGCCGCCACACCGGCATCGCTGACGTTGGTATAGGTGCCGCCGGAGAGCACGATCGAGGTGTAGCGCGCCAGATCAACACTCGCCAGCTGCACAGGATCAAGCTTGCTGGAAGGCAAGCCCAGCGAGGTATCCAGCGAGAACCAGGTCGAGCCAATCTCGGTTGCGGACACACCCTCGCCCATCACCAAGGCGATGCTCGGCGTACGCAGCACGCGTACATTGTCACTGCCCAGATCGATGCCGCTGGCTGCACGACCGCTGGCCAAGGCATAAACAGTGACACCGGCCTCCTGTGCACGCGCCAACACCTTGGCCAGCAGGGCGTCCGCATCCAGGCTCTGGCCCGCAACCGGAATCACCACCGCGCCATGACCAAACGCCACATCACCGTTCGCAGTAGCTGCAGTGAACGGCTGATGCGCGGTACGCACCCGCACGTTGTCACGCAGCAAGCCACCCAACAGCCGGTAGCTACCAAAATCACGCGCATCGGCAACATAAGCGAAGCCTGCACGACCGCCGCTTATGCCGCCCTGCGCCGCAGGCACTGCATCCACCGCCGCACCACTCGGCAAGGCACCACGACTACCGGCATAGCGCAGACCGTACGCTGGCGCCACTGCATACGAGGTGCCGCTATAGAACACATCACCCTTCACCGCCGGGGTGAACTCGAAGATCGAATGCGCGAGGCGGAACTGCGGCTGGCGCGCCGGCACCACATAGGCCGAACCGGCGACGAAACGCTTGCCATCGACTTCCACATCCCGCGCCAGCGCATGCACCTCGATGCGATGCTGCAACAGTACTGCCAGCAACTTGCGGGTCAGCGTGGCATCAGCTGCATCGCCAAACACCCAGTCATGCACCGGATAGGCCGCCGCCTGCTTCAAGGCACTGCGGAAAAACTCCTTCTGCAGCGCGAACAAACGGTCACGATCTTCAACCACACCACGTACGCTGGCCAAACCAGTAGCCACCTGATTGCGAACGGTGAAGTTGAAATGCAATAGACCATTCATCGACTCCTGCACCAATCCGCGCGAACTGGCCTGCTCCACGGTTACGCCCACCGCACCGTGGAAATCCGGATAGGTCGAGCCATAAATCGGCGAGAAATTGTCGAAGTTCTCACCGGTGTAATACAGCGAGCCCAGGTCATCCAGTGCTTTGGCATGGAAGCGCGCCAGCCACTTGTTCGCCTCATACGAGGACTTGGGCAGCAGCGGGCTTTCCATGCTCTTCGGCGACGGCTCGAAGTAGTAAGTGCTGTCCTTGCCCATCTCATGAAAATCGATCTGGATGTTCGGGTACCAGCGATGGAATTGCGCAACCTTCGGCCAACTATCGGCCTGCGCCAGCGCCAGCCAATCGCGGTTGAGATCAGTGAAGTAGTGATTGACGCGGCCACTCGGGAACGGCTCGACGTGTTCCTTGTCGGTAGGATCAGCCGATGGCGGACGCGAACCCCAACCGTTATGCCAGTTGGCGGCGCGATCACGTCCATCCGGATTCTGTGCCGGATCGATCACCACGACTGCATGGTCCAACCAGCGCGCGGTTTCCGCGTCCTGGTTGGCGGCCAGATAGTAGGCGGTGAGCATCGCTGCTTCACCGCTGGAGGTTTCATTGCCATGGACGCTGTAACCCAGCCAAGCCACCGCCGGAGCATCGGCGCCGGGTAGCGGTTGTGCAGGATCGATCAACGCTTGTCGTTGCGCGGCGATCTCGGTGCTGCGCGCGTGGTTGCGGGGCGAAGTGATGGTGACCAACAGCAGCGGGCGCTGCTCGTAACTCTGGCCAATGACCTCCACCTTGACCTTGTCCGAAACGCGCGCCAGTTCGTTGAAGTAAGCCACCAGCTGATCATGGCGGGTGTAGTGGCTGCCGATCTCGTAGCCGAGGAACTGCTGCGGCGATGGCACCTTCGCATCGAACTGTTGCGCGTTGGGGAAGTAATAGCTGTTCTGGGCGTAGGCCGGCGACAGGCTGACAAGTGTTGCGAGCAACAGAACTGGCAGCACACGTGAAAAGCGGAACGACATGGGTGTAGCACTCCCCTATTGCATGAACGTTGTTGCGAATAATTGCTGGCAGCACGACCTGTAGTGCCGAGCCATGCTCGGCAAGAGCTTCACCGGCAAAGCTCCAGCGCGGCAAAGCTGCCCTCACCCAAACCCCTCTCCCGTGAACGGGAGAGGGGCTAAAGCACCGCGGGCTTTCAATCAGAAGCGGTAATCAAAGCCCAGCGTGTAATAGCGCCCACGCAGGTCGTACTGACTGAAGTCATACGGTGCACGCACACCCGGGAAGGTTGCGTCGTACGGCGGCTGGCGATCGCCGATGTTCTGCACCTTTGCGTACACGGTCAGCTTGTCGATGCCGGTGTAACCCAGGTAAAGATCGAACTGGCTGTAGCTGGCAACCTGCTTCTGCACCGCCTTTGCCGCCGCGCTGCCTTGCTGGTCATAGCTGCTGGTGTAGTACCAGGTCAGCGCGGTGCGCCAATCACCCAAAGCCCAGTCCAACGTGGTGGTGGCCTTGGTGTCCGGCAACGATGGGCCGAGGTTGGAACCGGCGTAATCCACCAGCGGGCCTCCCACAACCTGCGGGCGCTTGTAGTCGATGACGTAGGTCAGCGCTGAGGACAGGCCGAAGTCACCTGCGCTGGCCGTCTGCCAGCGCTGGCGCAATTCGATGTCGATGCCGGAAGTCTCCAGCTCGCTCAGGTTCTGGTAACGGTTGTAGACCGCCAACAACTTGCCGCGAGAATCACGCAGCACATTGGCCGGGTCGTTCTCCTGCACCAGCGTGGTGGTGTTGCCGGTGCCGATCAGGTTGTCCAGCTTGATCCGGTAGTAGTCGACGCTCAGGTTGGTGTTCTGCCACGGCGACAGCACGAAGCCGGCATTGAAGCTGCGGGTACGTTCCGGGTCGAGGTTGGTATTGCCGACGGTGAAGAAAGTCGGGTTCTGGCGCGAACCCGGCACGTCCGGATCATGCGGATCCACCACCGAGCCATAGGCGATGCTGGTGGATGCAGAGTTCTCCGACAGCGATGGCGCACGGAAGCCACGCGAGGCAGCTGCACGTACCAGCAACCAATCCAGCGGCTGCCAGCGCAAGCCGAGCTTGGGCGAGAACGCATTGCCGAAATCACTGTAGTGATCAGCACGTGCCGCGGCCTGCAGCTCCAGCGTGCTGTGCAGCGGCACGCTCACTTCCGCATAAGCCGCGCTGACCTGGCGCTGGCCGTGCACTTCCGCAATCGCAGGGCGCACCTGCAGGCCTGCATCGATCTGCCAGGGATTGTCGGAGTCGAGCTTTTCCTGCCGCCATTCGGCACCGGCGGCAAAGCCAATCTCGCCCGCCCAGGTTTCACCCAAAGTACCGGACACCTTGGCGTCCACACCCTTCAGTACCGACTCGGCCGGGCGCAGCGTGCTCAGGCCGATCGCAGCCAGCACCGCAGGATCGGTCGCAGACGGCTTGAGCAGGTTGTAGCTGCCCGTGGCCAGCGCGTCATACAGCGACCAACGGTTGGCAAAACCACCGGAGACGGTTTCGCGCTGCTTGCTGGCTGCCTGGAACGCACCCAGCTCCCAATCCCACTTCTCGGTCTGCCCGCGCAGGCCGAGCACACCACGATAGGAGCGCGAACGGTTGGTCTTGATGGTGCCGCCAAGGTTGAAGAAGGTGTATTCGATCGGCACGTCCACGCCGTACGGGTTGTACGGGTTGGCTGCCGGCAGCGTCGAGCGCACCGGCTCGGCCAGACCGGTATCGGCGTTGAGCGCGAAGCGGCCGCTTTCCAGGGTGAAGAACGGGCTGGAGCCGAACCACGACACACCCTTGATGTCGCTGTAGATCACATCGGCGAAGGC
Source organism: Stenotrophomonas sp. STEN020 (assembly GCF_056760195.1). NCBI lineage: Bacteria > Pseudomonadati > Pseudomonadota > Gammaproteobacteria > Lysobacterales > Lysobacteraceae > Stenotrophomonas > Stenotrophomonas sp. STEN020. Next base: position 29,212 of record NZ_JBRREI010000050.1, on the reverse strand, counting down.
TTCCACCGAGTCATTGATGCGCAGCGTGCCATTGACGTAAGCCTGCCAACGCTTGGTCGACGGGATCAGCGTGGTGTACGGCGCTTGGTTGAAGGCACAGGTATCACCAGCCAAGCCGTCGATCGGACCGCTCGCAGTGAGTACGGTGCCTTCCGGGCAGTTGCCCGCTGCGTCGAGCATCGGCACCGATTTGCCGCCAATCAGGAAGCGCGCGCCCTTGGCCGACCAACCATTCCAACGACCACCGGCCTTGTCGGTATAGATGCCCGAGCGGGTCAGATCGCGCTGATCCTGATCGAGACGGTCGCGGTTATAGCCTTCCAGCGACACCAGGATGTTGTAGCCATCGCGGTCCAGGTCGCCGATACCGCCGACGAACTTGAGGTTCTGCTGATCCAGCCCACCGGCTTCGGAGGTGCCGCCACTGACGCCGACTTCGGCACCTTCAAAATTCTGCCGGGTGATGATGTTGACCACGCCGGCGACTGCGTCGGAGCCGTATACCGCCGAGGCGCCGTCCTTCAGTACTTCGATGCGCTCTACCGCTACCAGCGGCAGCGCGTTGAGGTCGACGAAGGTGTCCGACAGGCCACCGGATGGGAAGCCGTAGTTGGCCAGACGGCGACCATTGAGCAGCACCAGCGTGTTCTTCTGCGACAGGCCGCGCAGGCCGATGCCGGCCGAGCCCGAGGCCCAACCGCTGTTGCTGGTTTCGTTGCTGGCGTTGCCGGTGTTGGCGGAGATCGAACGCAGCAGGTCAGCCACACTGGCCTTGCCGGTCTGCTCCAGTTGCTGGCGTTCGATCACCTGCACCGGGTTGGCGGTTTCAGTATCGGTGCGCTTGATGTTGGAGCCGGTGACACGGACCGCATCGAGGGTCTTGCTGCCATCGGCAGCGGTTTCAGCCAGGGCGAGGGAGGGAGCAGCGATGGCAGTGGCCACCGCGAAGGCGAGCAAGGAACGAGTAGGCATGGAATCCGGGGAGAGGTGAATGACAACCCCTGCAGTACCTCATGACAGTCAAATGTCCGGCCAATCACTTTGTTGCATTCGCACATAACCATCCGTTACATCGCTTCATCAGGATGGATATGAAAATATGACTGGCATCACTGGCGCATACGCGCAGCGACGGCGGCACCCTACAATTGCGCCCATGGATATTTTCAAGGTTTTCACCCTCGAAGCCGCGCACCGGCTGCCCAACGTCCCGGTCGGCCACAAGTGCTCGCGCCTGCACGGCCACTCGTTCCGAGTGGAACTGCGGGTCAGCGGCGAACCCGGCCCTGAGACCGGCTGGATCATGGACTTCAGCGAGCTGAAGGCCGCCTTCCAGCCGCTCTACGACCAGCTCGACCACAACTACCTCAACGACATCCCCGGCCTGGAAAACCCCACCAGCGAACGCCTGGCGATCTGGATCTGGGAAAAGCTGAAGCCGGCACTGCCACTGCTCAGCGAAGTGGTCGTACATGAGACCTGCACCTCCGGCTGCAGCTACAAGGGCGACAAAGCCGCCTGACAGCGGCCCTGTAGTGCCGAGCCATGCTCGGCAGAAGCTTTACCGGGAATGCCTCAGCCGAGCATGGCTCGGCTCTACAACGCCTTCCCGACCACGCAGCGGCATTTGTTGGAGTGGCGTAAGCCGCGAAGCCGGCCGTGCATGAAGCCTAAAAGCCAACCCCTCCCCAGCCCTCCCCTTGCCTTCGGCAAAGGGAGGGAGCGGTAGTGCCGAGCCATGCTCGGCAGAAGCTTTACCGGTAATCCCTCAGCCGAGCACGGCTCGGCGCTACAGGGACAGACTCTGAACAGTTCAGAATTTAATGTTGCACTGCGCAAAATCCAAGCTATGCTGCAACGCAACAAGACCCACCAGATCACCTTGATGTCCGCTCAGTTCAACGACTTCAGCAGTTACACCCAGCAGCTCGCCGCTGCCGCCAATCGTGCCAATCGGCTCGCCTTGGAAAATGCTGAAAGCGTGTTTGGCGTGCAACTGCGCGCGTTCGAGCGCAACACCACCGCTGCGGCTGGCTTCTTCGGCGAACTGGCCCAGGCCGGTGCGCAGGCGGATCTGCAGGCGCTGCTGCCCAAGGGCATGCAGCTGGCGCGCGAAAACATCGAACGGCTGGCCAATGCCAACCAGGAAGTGGTCGGGCTCAGCCTGAAGACCAGCGAGGCATTGAGCGCACTGGTGCGCCAACCGTTCGCTGCCAAGCCCGCCAAGGCTGAGCGCAAAACCGACTGATACCCAGACAACAGAATTTGCGCGGTCCCTCCCCCGCGCAATCCCAGACCCGGTAGCTCCCTCCCGCTGCCGGGTCTTTTTTTTCCTGCGATCCAGCATTCCATTGCCGATGGCTGCGTTCGGCGGCAGCGGCTGGCAAACTCGACGACCACGCAGCGGCTAGACTCTCCTGATGTTCAACACCGACACCCTCACCGGCAGCAAGCCGGAACAATACGCCCAGCTGCTGGCCCAGGCCCGCGCGCTCGTCCATGGCGAAGCGGACCGTATTGCCAACGCCGCCAATCTGTCGGCACTGGTCTACCACGCACTACCGCAGCTCAACTGGGTGGGTTTCTACTTCTACGACGGCAAGGAGCTGGTGGTTGGCCCGTTCCAGGGCCTGCCCGCCTGCGTGCGCATTCCGCTGTCCAAGGGCGTGTGTGGCGCCGCTGCCAGCAGCCGCCAGACCCAGCGCATCGAGGATGTGGATGCGTTCCCCGGCCATATCGCCTGCGACTCGGCCTCACGCTCGGAGCTGGTGGTGCCCTTGGTCCACAACGGCACATTGATCGGCGTATTCGATATCGACAGTCCAGTGATCGCGCGTTTCGATGCCGATGACCAGCTGGGGCTGGAAGCCATCGCACAGGTGTTTGTCGAGGCGCTGCAATGAGCGCACCCAAGCTGCGCAACATCGGCCCCAAGAGTGCAGCCTGGCTGCGTCAGGTCGGTTTGCGCAGCGAGCAGGACCTGAGCGCGATCGGCCCGGTTGCAGCGTTCATGAAGGTACGCCGCGCCGGCTTCAAGCCCAGTCTCAACCTGCTGTATTCGCTGGAAGGTGCGCTGGTCGGCTGCCATTGGCAGGAGATACCCGAAGCACGCCGCCAGCAGCTGGTCGCCGAGTATGAAATCGCCGTTGGCGCCCTGCCTACTGGACGCGCAGGGCAACAGGCCGGGCCGGTGCATGAAACGCATATGCAGGCCGAAGCCGACGAAGAAGAAAACAGCGAGATTCGCTTCGAGGACTGAAGCCCGCCCGGTACTTTTGTGGGAGCGGCGTCAGCCGCGAAGCTGGCCATTTTTCTGGATTGCGTAGTGCACGATTCCGGATGCGACTGTGGCTTCGCGGCTTACGCCGCTCCTACAAACCCGGCGGCGAGCGGTGCGAGGACTACCAGGGTCAGCAGCAGCAAGGTCTCCACCACTTCCACGCTGGCGCCGAGCCCATCACCCGAGATGCCGCCGAGCTTGCGCTTCCACCACAGTGCGACCAGCGGCACCAGCAGCAGTGCAAGCAACAACGGCCAGGCGACAAACACGCTGATAGCAGCCAACAACGCAGCCCACAACCACATCGCCGCCGGTCGCAGCTGCCAGGAAAAGCGCTCACCCAAACCATCGCCATGCAGCGACGGTATGCGCTGGCTCCACCACAAGGTGCCCCAACGCGCCCACGCCGGCACCAGCACGATGCCGAACCACAGCGGGCCCACCGCAAGCTCGGTCAGCAACACGAACTTGAGCAGCAGCTGCATGATCAGCGTGACCACGCCGAACACGCCCATATGCGGGTCTTTGAGTACTTCCAGAAAGCGCTGCGGGTTGCGATGTGCCGCGCCAAAGGCATCGGCAACATCGCCCAGGCCATCCAGATGCAAGGCGCCGGTCACCCACACCCAGACCAGCAAGGTCAATGCGCCGGCCAACCATGGACGATCAGCCAAACCATACAACGGTAGCGCCAGCAGCACGCCGATGATGATGCCAACCAAGGGGTAGTACACCGCCGACCTGCTCAGGTCTTCCTGGCGGAAGTCACGCACCTGCGGTGTCGGCAGCCGGGTCAGGAATTGAATGGCAAGGATCAGGCGGCGTCCGATCATGGTTGTCGCAACTCCAGCAGTTCACCCCACAACTGCCCGTCTTCGCCACGCTCCACGCGCAGGCGCACACGGGTGCCGTAATCGATGCGCATCGCCCATAGCGAGGACAGGCTCATGCCGCAGACCCGCGACACCACCAGCCGCAACACGCCGGCATGGCTGACCACTAGTACTGGCTGGCCGTCGCCATCGTCTTCGTCCACCAGCCGGTGCAGCTGTTCTTCCACGCGCGCCTGGAACTGCTGCCAGGACTCGCCATTGGGCGGCACCACGTCATGCGGCTCGCTATAGAACCCGGCCAATTGCTCGGCCGGCAGTTCGTCGAAATGCAGCCCGTCCCAGTCGCCGAAGTCGAGCTCGGCCCAATCCGGATGGATCTCGCAGAACTGGTTGCTGCCGGCTACCAGCGCATGCGCGGTATCCAGCGCGCGCCGACGCGGCGATGTGATCACCCGGCTCCAGCCGATGCCGGCATGGCAACGGTACAAGGCGTCCATCGCGCCTTCGATCAAGGGTGGATCGGTACGACCGTCCAGATGACCTGCACGTCCAGTCGAGGCATGCCTCAGCAGATCAAGAATCATCGGCCGCCACCGCGATCAGCAACCGCTGCTTCGGCAAATGTCGCCATGCTGTTGTGCAGGGCACAGGCCATGCGCACCAATGGCAACGCAAGCGCAGCACCGGAGCCCTCGCCAAGACGCAGGTCCAACGACAGCAACGGCTGCGCCTGCAGTGTTTCCAACAGGCGGATATGACCGCGCTCGGCCGATTGATGCGAGAACAGCAGCCACGGCCGCAGACTCGGGTTGATACGTACTGCGGCCAATGCCGCAGCAGAGACGATGAAGCCATCCACCAGCACCGGAATACGGCGCTGCGCAGCGGCAATCATCGCCGCGCTGATCGCTGCGATCTCCAATCCACCCACACGCTGCAATGCTTCGCAACCGGGCGATTCGGCCGTATCGATCAGTTCGCCGTGCAGGCTCAACGCGCGTGCGATGAGATTCTTCTTCTGCACCATGCGCACTGCGTCCAAGCCGGTACCGGCGCCGACCAGCTCGTCCAGCGGCAACGGGCCAAGCACAGCGGCGATGGCACTAGCGGCGGTGGTGTTGCCGATGCCCATCTCGCCGAACACCAGAAGATCGGCACCGTCGGCGCAGGCGGCGTCCACCGCACGGCGACCGGCATCGAAGGCAGCATCCAGATCGGCAGCCGACATCGCCTGGGCGGTGCTGAAGTCAGCAGTGCCGTGCAACGTCTTGGCACTGACCACACCGGCAATCGGCGCGGTGGCGCGGCTGCCCACATCCCATAGGTGCAGCGGCAGGCCCAGTTCGCGCGCCAGCACCGCAATGGCAGCACCACCGCTGGCGAAGTTATGCAGCATCTGCACCGTCACTTCCGCCGGGTAGGCCGATACGCCCTGCGCGGTCACGCCGTGATCGCCAGCGAACACCACCACCGGCACACGTTGCGCCACCGGCTGATCCACGCCTTGCAGCGCGGCCAACTCAACGGCCAAGGTCTCCAAGCGACCCAGAGCGCCTTCCGGCTTGGTCAGCTGGCGCTGGCGCAGCAGGGCACGCTGCCGGTATTCCTGCGAAGGCTGGCCGCAGGCCTGCCCGTACCATGTTTCTGTCACGACACTTCCGATACTGCGTTTGCAGCGCGCATTCTAGCCATTCAGCAACAGTGCTGCGCATGAGCTGCTTCGGCAGTCACTGCTCAAACCCAACTCGACCAACACGTAGCCCGTGTAAGCGCAGCGCTCCCGGGGAATGCGATTGCAGCATTGATGCGGGCTGCAGCGCCCTGCACTTCCCGGGTTCGCTGCGCTTGCCCAGGTTGCTTTGCACCTTGGCTACAAACGCAACGGTACGGCCGCCGTTACCGCCCATTCCGGCAACGCTGCCAGCAATGGCATAGAATGCGCGCACTTTCAGGTGACCGCCCGGCATTGCTGGTCGGTTGAAACGGGAAGCCGGTGCCGCACACTGCTAGAGCTCGCTCCAGCGTGTCGCCATTCCGGCACTGCCCCCGCAACGGTAAGCAGGACAAGTCCAGACATGGCGCCACTGTGCACGGCACGGGAAGGCGTCTGGACGGAAGCGGCACACGCCGCCTCGCCTGCGAGTCCGGAGACCGGCCCGAAAGCTGACTGGTTGCGATGCGGAGGGCATGGCGGCGGCTGTAGCGCCGTGTGCGCCGCCTCCGTCTTCTCCCTCTTCTGGCAGCCTCCCCCATCCGCCTGCGCGGGAGCGTGCAGGCCCAGGAGCTTCCATGAAACTGTCTTACCACACCCTTTCGCTCGCCCTTGCCCTGGCATTGCCGGGCGTTGCCGCTGCACAGAACGCACCGACCGAGCTGGACGACGTCACCGTCACCGCGACCCGCACCCCGATCTCGATCGAGAACAGCGTGGTGCCGGTGCAGGTCATCGACCGTGCGCAGATCGACCGCAGCCAGGCCAGCTCGCTGCAGGACCTGCTGCGCGGCCGTGCGGGCCTGGACATCAACAACTCCGGTGGCATGGGCAAGCTGACCTCGCTGTTCATGCGCGGCACCAGCTCCAGCCAGGTGCTGGTGCTGGTGGATGGTGTGCGTATCGGCTCGGCAACCAGTGGCATGCCGCCGCTGCAGGAACTGCCGATCGACCAGATCGAGCGCATTGAAATCGTGCGCGGCCCGCGCTCGAGCCTGTACGGCTCCGAGGCCATTGGCGGCGTGATCCAGATATTCACCCGCAACGCCGGCAAGGGCCTGCAGCAGAACCTGGCGATCACCGCCGGTAGCAACAACCTGCGTCAGGTCAGCGCCGGCTTCAGCAACCGCGGCGAGCGCGGCTGGATCTCGGCCCAGGGCGGCTACCAGGAGACCGATGGCATCAACGCCTGCCGCGGTTTCTACGACGCAACGACCTGGGCCGGTGCCGGCTGCTTCACCAACGAACCGGACCGTGACGGTTACCGCAACACCTCCATCAATGTCCGCGGCGGCTATGCCCTGACCGAGACGCTGAGCCTGGAAGGCCACGTGCTCAATGCCAACAGCCGCAACCAGTTTGATGGCAGCACCAGCAATGAATCGGACAACCGCCAGCAGGTGATCGGCAGCAAGCTGAAGTGGGTGCACAGCGACGCCTTCCAGCTGACCGCACTGGTTGGCCGCAACAACGAGCAGGCCGATGGCTACCTTGCCAGCAACGGCAACCGCAGCTTCGTCAGCACCCTGGACAGCCGCCGTGACACCGCCAGCGTGCAAGGTGACTTCCTGTTCGCCGAAGGCCAGCAACTCAGCGCCGGCGCCGACTGGCAAAAGGACAAGGTCACCGGCACCACGGCCTACATCACCGACAGCCGCGACAACACCGGCGTGTTCGCCGAGTACCAGGGACAGTTCGGCGCACATACGCTGCAGGCCAGCGTGCGCAATGACGACAACGAACAGTTCGGTAGCCACACCACCGGCAGCCTTGGCTACGGCTTTGCCTTTGGCAACGGCTTCCGCCTGACCGCCAATGCCGGCACCGGCTTCAAGGCACCGACCTTCAATGATCTGTACTACCCGTGCTCGCCGTGGGGCTGCTACAACAACGCCGAGCTGAAGCCGGAGAAGTCCAAGAGCCTGAACATCGGCATCGCGCAGTATGCCGACGCCTGGAACTGGACCTTCAATGCCTATGAAACCCGCATTGACCAGCTGATTGCACTGGACAGCACCTTCACCCCGTACAACATCGCCGAGGCCCGCATCCGTGGTGCCGAGCTGACCGGCTATCTGTCGCTGGCCGGCTTCGACATCAACGCCCAGGCCAGCTTCACCGACCCGCGCGACCACATTGCCAGTGCGGCTACCTACGACAACCTGCTGCCGCGTCGGGCACGCACCAGCGGCCGTCTGGACGTGGACAAGCGCTTTGGCCCGCTGCGTCTGGGCGTGACCGCTGCCGGCAGCGGCCACCGCTTCGACGATGCCGCCAACAGCGTGCGTCTGGCCGGCTACGGCACCATGGATGTGCGCGTTGAATACGCCATCAACGATGCCTGGAGCCTGCAGGCCAAGGCCGCCAACGTATTCGACCGCGAGTACGAAACCGTTGCCTGGTACAACCAGCCGGGCCGCGAGTACCAGCTGACCCTGCGTTACAACAGCAAGGCCAACTGAGTCAGCGAAGCCGCAGCACTGCTGCGGTTTCCAGCAGCGCGAGAACAAGCAGGGCCGACGGTCATCCCGTCGGCCCTGCTCTTTATGCAGTCGCCAAAGATCGTTACAGCTTCATGCGTACGCCGATGTTGAAGGTACGGCCGAGCACGTCATACACCGCTGCCTGGTAGCCGGTCTGATTGAAACCGGCACCGCCTGCCTCGGCACCCGGCACCCGTGGCGGCGCGCGATCAAACACATTGTTCATGCCACCGAACACACTGAATTTCGGCGTGAGCTGATAGCTGGCGTAAAAGTCGCTGTAGAAGGTATTGCCGGCCCACTCACGCTCGTAGCTTGCGGTAGAGGTATTGCTGCCACGCATCTTCGATACGTGCCGCAGGGTCCAGTAGAAACTGGCCTTGGGATTGGACCAACCGGTACGTACCGTGCCCTTCCACTTCGGCGTGCCCCACAGCGTCAGGTAATCCCATTCGTCGTCTGGATTCAACGGGTCGGCGACAAACTTGCGTTCCAGGGTCCGGCCGTAGCTGAGGTCCACCAGGATGCGGCCCGCATTGGAATTGGCTACACCTCCCAGGTCGTAGTACCAGTTGGCATTGATGTCCACGCCACGGGCGATGCTCTGCGACAGGTTCAACTGTTGCACGGCGACTTCTACGATGTCGCCGGCCGAGTCACGGGTGACCAGATCGCAGAAAGTATTGTTCAGGCTGGCCTGGTCGACGCAGCGGTTGAGGATGGTCTGGTAGTCCAGGGTGGAGATCACCCCGCGCAGGTCGATCTTGTAGTAATCGGCGGACACGGTCAGGTTGGAGATGAAGCGCGGCCGCAGCACCACGCCGAAAGTGGTGGTCTTGGCGGTCTCAGGCTTCAGCTTGACGTTGCCCGAGTAGACGATGTCCTTCCACTGCCAGTAGTTGCCAACGCTGGTATCGCTGGGGCTGATGGCCGCGCAATTGCCCGCCGTGTAGCTGGTGGTACTGGTGCGGTTGGCCAACGCATAGTCGTTGCAGGGATCGTAGATCCATGCCGACGACACGCTGCCCGCCGTGTACAGCTCACCGATATTGGGCGCACGGATCGCCTTGCCATAGGTACCACGCAGCGTGATGTCGTCGATCGGCGCCCACTCCAGACCAACTTTCGTCGTCGTGGTGCGGCCGGCGGTGCTGTAGTCCGACACACGTCCAGCGAGCTCCAGCGACAGGCGCTCGGCGCCGGTCACGCCTGACAGCAACGGCAGGCTCAACTCGCTGAAGATTTCCTTGACGCTGAACTCGCCGGTCAGGCTGCTTTGGGTGGTGCCAAGGCTGGGGTCATAGGCCGGGTTGGTCGGGTCGTACTGGGCGATAGTGCCGATCTCGTTGCGCTCCTTGCGGTACTCCGCGCCCACCACGATCTTGGCTTCACCACCGGGCAGGTCGAACAGGCCGCCGGAGGCATAGGCCGATGCAACTTTCTGGGTCAGCGTGGTGGTCGACCAGTCGGTGTCATAGGTCAGCCAGTCGACCATCTCCGAGGTCAGACGCTTGAACGGATTGATCGCCACACAGCCGGCCGGGCCATCCCAACAGATCGGGTTACCGGCACCATCCACATAGGAATTCAGGCCCGACAGCAAGCGGTCATAGGAGCCTGCGTTGAGTTCGCGGGTGCGCTGGCGGCTGCGGCCGTAGGAGTAGTAAGCCTCGTAGTTCCAGCTGCGGCCGAAGAAGTCGAAATAGCCTTCCGCACCCACGGTTGCCTGCAGCAACTTGCGATCGGTCTGCTGGCGCATATGCCCCAGCTCTTCATCGAAGTGGCGACCGAAAGCGATGCCATTGGTGAATGCACCACCGTTGGCGGTGATCATTTCCTGGGTGATGAAGGGGCTGTAGTACGGCACCACTTCGCTGCCACCCGACCCGTAGGTGCTGAGCGAGCGCCAGGACGCTTCGGACTGGCTCTGCGAATAGTTGACCGTGCCAACCAGGCGCAGCGCATCGTTGACGTCGAAATCCAGCGTCGAACGCACGGTCTGGCGATCCGATGGCGTCACCAGGTACCAGGAATCGTAGCGGCCGCCAAACTCGCCGCCATCGGTGGTGCCTTGCTGCAGCACGTTGAAGCCTGAGCTCAGGTTGGTCAGCCCGCCCGGGCCAAGTCGTGAGTGGCGCAGCGAGCCGTCCGGATTGAAGGTGTACAGGCAGTTGGCGGCATTGGCCACCGTGCAGTTGCCCAGCGACACGGTTGCATTGGGCGAGTTGTAGACGTTGCGACTGTTGTCCAGGATCACGTACGGATCGGTGCTCTTGGCACGGGCGTAATACGGATAGCCGTTGGCGGTCCAGGGACGGTCCTGGCCCCGCACGGTGCCGGAGTTCTCTTCCCAGAAGCCGTACAGGGTGAAGTTACCGCGGTTGTCGGCGAAGTTCTTGCCGAACAGAACGTCACCGGTATAGGTCGGCATGTCGCCGCGCGAGGAATCAGCGTAGCGGACGCTGGCTTCAAGGCCTTCGTAGTCGCGCTTGAGGACGAAGTTGACCACACCGTTGACGGCATCGGCGCCATACAGCGCGGAGGCGCCACCGGTGACCACGTCCACACGCTCGATCATGCTTGCCGGCAGTGCGCTTACGTCCACACCAGCGGTGCCGGGGATCGACGCAACTTGCCGGCGCCCATCCACCAGCGTCAGCGTGCGCTGCACGCCCATGCCACGCAGGTCCAGTGCACTGACGCCGACGTTGCCGGTCTGGTTGGCGGTCTGGCTGGTCTGGGTCGCAGCAAAGCTCGGCAGCTGGTTCACCAGATCGCCGATCTGGGTGTAGCCGGAGGCCTGGATTTTTTCCGCACTGATTGCCGTCACCGGCGCCGGGCCCTCGAAGCCCGGCTCACGACGGATGCGCGAGCCGGTCACGATCACGGTATCGAGATTCTTCGCTTCGGTGCCAGCAGGCTGTTCCTTCGCGGCCTCCCCGGCAGCATCCTGCGCCCAGGCCGAGCCCATGGAGGTAGCACACAGCGCAATAGCAACAGCGACTGCCAATTGGCCACGCCGGCGACACGGCAAGCGCTTGGCGGGATCGTTCGTTTTCATTTACTTCCCCTCGAATATGAAATGTCCAACGAAAATTCAGCAATCAACAACATCTGCCTCTGACCACCCGCCCAGCGCCTCGCCTTGATTGAAATACGGCTTCAGCAACAGCTGCAGGTCTACGACGCGCACCGCCGCTGAACCGCTTCGCGAAGACTTCGACCATTTCTCGCGCACACACCAACCAACCTCGGCGCGGGCAAGCGCGAAGGTCGACAGCAGATGGAGCAGTCACGATCCTGATGGCCGCGAACGCGGCCGGACCGAAGGCAAAACACCCGCACACAAACCGACACCGGATCCGGCATCACGCACGCCATTTCTGGCAGACACGCACTACCTTGGCATAACCGGCCCAGGTTTTTAGATCCGCCTAATACCAGCCCCAAGACGGGTATTGACGCGCGCCTTCCCGCTGATCAACGGGAAGGGCATTAAAAAGCAACGCAACCCGTAACAAGTGCAACCATTTGATTTGTATACATACGTAAGAACGAAAGAAGTCCATGACCGTACATTTCGGGTTCAATACTCCACCGGACCCAGTGCTGTGCGCTAGGTGTATCTTTACTTGCACGATGCGGATTTCAGCATACTAATACTGCTTGAGAGACGGCCGCCGCGATGGCAGGGTGTGCGCTCTGCAACGGAGAGCAACGTCATGGCTGTGACCCTGTCGCCACAGGTGTTGGTGCGCATGTTTGATCCACTTCCCGACGTTGTGTTCTTCATCAAGGACACCGAATGTCGCTACACGCACGTCAACCAGACCTTGATGCAACGGCTGGCGAAGAAGAGCCGCGAGGAGATCGTCGGTAGGAGCGTGTTGCAGCTCTATCCCGCACATCTAGCCGCGCGCTACATCCTGCAGGACCGCCGCGTGCTGACCGGCGAAGTCATCGAGGATCTGCTAGAACTGCAGCTCTATGCAAACCGAAGCGCAGGCTGGTGCCTCACCCTCAAGCAGCCGCTGGTGGAGGACAACCGCATCGTCGGCTTGATAGGTATCTCGCGTGATCTTGGCCAACCGGATCGCGAGGACTCTTCCTTCCAGCGCCTGCACGCAGCGGTGGAATACATGCAGGCGCATTTCCACGAGCCGCTGCGTGTACGCACGCTGGCTGGCAAGAGCGGCGTGTCGGTTGCGCAACTGGAACGCTTGTTCAAAAAGGTATTCCAATTGACGCCGCAGCAGTTGCTGACCAAATTCCGGATCGAGGCAGCTACCCGCATGTTGCTCAGTGACACCAGCATCGCCAGCGTCGGCCAGGCTTGCGGCTTCTCCGACCAGAGTGCATTCGCGCGACAGTTCAAGCACACCGTCGGCATGACCCCGCGCGACTACCGCGCCCTGGCGTTGGGCGCTCAGTAACGGGAACGGCCAGGATCACGTCTGATCTGCTCGCTGAAACCTTGTAGGAACGACGTCAGCCGCGAAGCAGATAGACAATCCAGGTGCGGAAGTTCCCGCAACTTCGTTGGCGCCAGCTTCGCGGCTGACGCCGCTCCCACAAGGGACCTTCAAGAATGGCTACGCGACGATCGCCACCAGCTCTCGCATATCGTCGATCACCGCTACCGCATCGGCAGCATCCAGATCCAGATCGCGCGAATAGCCATAGCGCACCAGCACGATCGGCATGCCGGCGTTGTTGGCCGCGCCCAGATCGGTACCCGAATCACCAACCATCAGGCAGTCGACTACCGGCTGCTGCAGCAAACCTGCCACATGCAACAGCGGCTCAGCAGCAGGCTTGCGCTGCGGCAAGGAATCGCCACCGATGATGTGTGCGAAGAACCCGGCGATGCCCAGATGCTGCAACAAGGGCGCGACCATCGCCGCCGGTTTGTTGGTGCAGATGGCCATGGGCAGGCCGCGCGCCTGTAACGCTGTCAATGCCTCACCAACACCTTCATACAAACGCGGGCTACGCAGCAGGCAAGCCTTGTAATGGCGCATGAAAACCGACATCACATCTTCCAGCGCCAACGCACTACCTGCATTCGCCAAAGCAGTGGTCACCAGATTGCGTACGCCCTCGCCTATCCAGCTGCGTACCGTCGCCTCGGACACGCGCGGCAACGCCAGCTCTTCCAATGTGAGGTTCACTGCCTCGGCGATATCACCTGCGCTGTCCACCAGCGTGCCATCCAAATCGAAAACCAAGGCATTGATCGCCACGCATCACACTCCCTGAATTGAGCATCGATTGTAGCGGCGCGGCGCCGTCTAAAGGATGTACTCAATCCAACGTGATGCTGCGAAACAAATCACCCTGGATCACCAGTTCTTCGCGGTCACGGAAACCGGCCAGACCAACGCCAACCAATCGATAACGCGTATCCGCCGGCAATTGCACGCGTTGACACAAGGCCAGGGCGATATCGCGAAGATCTTCCACCGAACCTGGCGGCGTATCCGGCGTATAGCTGCGGGTAAGGATGCGGAACTGAGCGGTCTTCAACTTCAGCACGACGGTGTGACCGATGCGCTCGGTACGCCCGGTTGCACGCCAGGTGCGCTCGGCCAACTGGGTGATCGCTTCATCGAACTCTCCCATATGCAGATCTTCGGCAAAGGTGTCTTCGGAAGAAATGGACTGCACTGGCTGATCGGGTTCTACCGGCCGCTCGTCGATACCGCGCGCCCGCCGGTACAAGCCCGCACCAAAACTGCCGAACAAAGCCTGCAGCTGTTCAAGCGGCAACGCACGCAGATCACCCACCGTAACGATGCCCAGCGCCGACAGCTTGCCTTCCATCACCTTGCCCACGCCCGGCACCCGTTTGACCGGCAAGGGCGTCAGGAACTCCTCGACCCGCGAAGGCCGCACCACGAACTGACCATCGGGCTTGCGCCAGTCCGAGGCGACCTTGGCCAGGAACTTGTTCGGCGCGATCCCGGCTGAGGCGGTCAGGCCGGTGGTCTCGCGGATCTGCGCGCGGATGGTGCGGGCAATCTCGGTGGCGATGCCGTCGCAGCTCGGCGATTCCGTCACATCAAGAAAAGCCTCGTCCAGCGACAGCGGCTCCACCAGCGGGGTGTGCTGCAGGAAGATCTCGCGGATCTGCCGCGACACCGCCTTGTAGCGGGCAAAGTCCGGCGGCACGAACACCGCATCCGGGCACAGCCGCTCGGCCCGCAAGGCCGGCATCGCCGAGCGCACCCCGAACTTGCGGGCCTCATACGAGGCCGCGCACACCACCGAACGCGCCCCGCGCCAGGCCACCACCACCGGCCTCCCGCGCAAACCGGGGTCATCACGCTGCTCCACGGACGCATAGAAGGCGTCCATGTCGACGTGGATGATCTTGCGTTGTTGGCTCAAGGCAACAGTCTCAAAAGGTCGTCAACATGATAGCTGTTGTCGCTAAATGCACACTTGTCCTCACAAATGTACTTATTCATACCTCCCGTAACAGCCCGCGAACGGCGCTTATCTGCAGCTAACATACGCAACCGTCCAGTTAAAACATTTGATTGAACGCGGATGCTGCAGCATGCTCCGGGGCTCGCAATGGCTTTGGATTACCCCGGATGACCCGTCTGCATGCTTTCTCGCGCGACCAGCTGCTGGCCAGCGCGCGTGGCGAACTTTTCGGCCCCAACAAAGGCCGCCTGCCCAATGACCCGATGCTGATGTTCGACCGCATCACCGAGATCCGCGAGGACGGTGGCGCACACGGCAAGGGCATGATCCGGGCCGAGCTGGATATCCGTCCTGACCTGTGGTTCTTCGGCTGCCATTTCATCGGCGACCCGGTGATGCCGGGCTGCCTGGGCCTGGATGCCATGTGGCAGCTGACCGGCTTCTATCTCACCTGGCTGGGCGCAGAAGGCCGCGGCCGTGCGCTGGGCTGTGGCGAGGTCAAGTTCACCGGCCAGGTGCTGCCCAGCGCCAAGCTGGTGCAGTACGAAATCGATGTCTCGCGCGTGATCAACCGCAAGCTGGTGATGGCACAGACCGACGCCCGCATGCTGGTCGACGGCCGCGAGATCTATTCCGCCAAGGACCTGCGCGTAGGTCTGTTCACCTCAACCGAGAGCTTCTGATGCGTCGTGTCGTCATTACCGGCATGGGCATCACGTCCTGCCTTGGCAACGATCTGGACACCGTGTCCAGCGCCCTGCGTGACAGCCGTCCCGGCATTGTCGCGCTGCCCGACCACGCCGAAGCCGGCCTGCGCAGCCAGGTTGGCGGCAAGGTCGACATCGATCTGGACGCGCAGGTAGATCGCAAGCTCAAGCGTTTCATGAGCGACGCGGCCGCCTTCAGCTACATCGCCATGCGCGACGCCATCGCCGATGCCGGCCTGGACGAAAGCCAGGTCAGCAACGTGCGCAGCGGCCTGATCGCCGGCTCCGGCGGCGGCTCCAGCGAATGGCAGGTGGAAGCAGCTGATCTGCTGCGCAACCGTGGCGTGCGCAAGGTAGGCCCGTACATGGTGCCGCGCACGATGTGCTCGACGGTGTCAGCCAATCTGGCCACCGCCTTCAGCATCAAAGGCCTGAGCTATTCGCTGTCGGCCGCCTGCGCCACCTCGGCGCATTGCATCGGCGCTGCCGCCGACCTGATCCGCCACGGCGCCCAGGACGTGATGTTTGCCGGCGGCGGTGAAGATCTGCACTGGTCGATGAGCGTGATGTTCGACGCCATGGGCGCACTGTCCACCAGCTTCAACGAAACCCCGAGCACCGCATCGCGTCCTTACGACGCCAACCGCGACGGCTTCGTCATCGCTGGCGGCGCCGGCATGCTGGTACTGGAAGACTACGACCACGCGGTTGCACGTGGTGCGCGCATCTACGCCGAGCTGGTTGGCTACGGCGTGACCTCCGATGGTGCCGACATGGTTGCCCCGTCCGGCGAAGGTGCGGTGCGTTGCATGAAGATGGCGATGGAAGGCCTGGACCGTCCGATCGACTATCTGAACACCCACGGCACCTCGACGCCGCTGGGCGACGTGACCGAGCTGGGCGCAGTGCGCCAGGTGTTCGGTGATGCGGTACCGCCGCTGTCCTCGACCAAGGCGCTGTCGGGTCACTCCTTGGGCGCTGCCAGCGTGCACGAAGCGATCTATTGCCTGCTGATGATGCGTGATGGCTTCATGGCCGGTTCGGCCAACATCGAGACGCTGGACGAGCGTGTGGAAGGCTTCCCGATTCTGCGCAAGACGCAGGATGCGAAGTTGGACACGGTGATGTCGAACAGCTTCGGTTTTGGCGGCACCAATGCAACGTTGATCTTCGGCCGGGTTTGATGGTCGATTGATCTGAGAAAAACAGCCGCGAAAGCGGCTGTTTTTTTGTGCTTCTGCTTTGGCTTCTGCTTTGGCTTCTGCTTTGGCTTTGGCTTCTGCTTTGGCTTCTGCTTTGGCTTCTGCTTTGGCTTCTGCTTTGGCGTTGGCTTTGCTGTTGCTGTTGCTGTCCCCTCTCCCGTTCACGGGAGAGGGGTTGGGGTGAGGGGAAGCTTTGGCCTTTCGTTCTTCGCGTTGGCTGTTGCTCTGCTTCTTCGTAAAGCAACAGCAACTGCAAAAAAACAACAAGCAGGAGCAGCCCTCACCCCTACCCCTCTCCCGCAGGCGGGAGAGGGGAAAGCAGAGCAAGAGCAAAGCCAACGCCAAAGCAGAGCAAAGCAAAACAAAACAGGAGCAAAGCAGGGCGAGAACCAAGCTAAGCACAGCAGAGCAAAGCCCTACCTCAGTCGTAATTACTCAATGCCAGCGACAACAACGCCTTGGCCTGCTCGCGCAAGGACTGCGGCTCCACGATCTCCGCATCCGAGCCGTAATGCAGCACGTCCATCAACAGCTCGCGGGATACGCTATAAGGCACCTTCAATTCATAACGCCCATCAGCAAGAAACCGCCCCTGCTGCTTGGAATGCCAATGCTCGTCAGCCACCCAGCGCGCGGCCTTGGCACTGAACACTATCGTCGCCCAGCCCTTTGGTGCACCCGAAAAGATGCCGTAACTGGCCGCCAACTGTTCGTTCAATTCCTCATCGGCGACATCACGCGCCGGCTGATCCAACAGCCGCGCCTGATGGATACGGTCCACTGCAAAACTACGCACCGCTTCGCGATTGTGATCCCAGGCGTCCAGGTACCAGTTGTCGCGGTAATGGGTGATGCGCTGCGGCGACACCGTGCGGCGGGTCGCCTCATCGGTGGAACGTGCGCGGTATTCAAAGGACAGCTGCTTGCGCTCCAGCACGCCGGAAGCCACCGTGCGGAAACTGGCCTCGTCCAGCTTGCGGCCGCGGTGCGGAATCACCCGCACCCGCTCCACCGGCCAATGTGAAGCACCGGCCTGTGCCGCCAGCAAACCTTCGATGCGCTGCTGCAGCGGCGCCAGCATCGACGACAACACCCCGCCGCCGGTGCGCGCCAACAGGTGCTGCGATGCCAGCAAGGCGTGCAACTCCTCCGAGCTCAGCCACAAACCCGGCAGCTCGAAACGGTCGCTCTCCCCGCTTATGTAGCGGAACCCGGCCTCGCCATCGCCCTCCACCGGCGCCATCAGCGCATCACGCAGGAAGGCCAGGTCACGGTAGACCGTGGCACGGGAGCAGCCCAATTCCTCCTGCAACCGCATCACCGTGACCGGATAGCGGGCGGACTTGAGCAGACGATGCAGGGCGTTGATGCGTTCATAGCGGTCCATGCCCGGATTATGTCCGACTCCGGGCTGCAATGGAGCAGGTCAACCGCCGCCATAACCGCGAATGAGGCCCCCGGCCCCACCGTGCGCCTGAGGGTCAGGGACCATCCGGTATCATCGCAGCGCCTCCCTTTTCCGTCTCTCCCAAGGAGATCCTACTGATGTCCCTGCGTGTTTCCCTACTGCTGCCGTTGCTGCTGGCCGCCCCGCTGGCCTGGGCCGAAGACGCCACCGATACCTCCGACCTTGCCGCGATGACCTCGCCGTGGAGCGGCAGCGGCGGCGAGCTGGGCTTTGCCTCGGCCCACGGCAACAGCACCACCGAAAGCTTCAACGGTCGCTTGAAGCTGCGCTACACCGACAATGATTGGATCCACAGCATGGATCTGTTCGGTCTGCGTTCCAGCGCCGAGTACACCGAGACCGCCGACGACGGCAGCACCAGCCGCAAGCGCCAGACCACCGCCAACCGCTACTCCGGCAGCGCCGGCAGCGCCCTGCAGCTGGGTGAGCACCGCCAGCTGACCGCCACCGTGCGTTATGAACGCGACGATTTCGCCACCTACGACCGCCTTGGCACCTTCGGTCTGGGCTACGGTACCCGCCTGATCGACGGCGAACGCGTCACCCTGGACACCCAGATCGGCCCCGGTGTGCGCCGCACCCACAACTCGGAGACCGACGAGAACCGCACCGGACTGATCGGTCGCGGCCTGTTCGACTTCAAGTTCGGCATCACCGAGAACACCGAACTGGTCAATTCGCTGCTGGTGGAATCCGGTTCGTACAACACCTTCGCGCAGAATGACTTCGGCGTGTCGGTCAACATGAACCAGCACTTCGCCCTCAAGGCGGGTTGGCAGGCACGCTACAACAGCGACGTTGCCGACCAGAAGCGCAAGACCGATACGCTGTCCACCATGAACGTGGTCTACAGCTTCAAGTAAGCATGCGCCGGGCGCATGCCCGGCCCTCGCCTCGCTGTAGTGCCGAGCCATGCTCGGCAAGGGCTTTACCGGGATGATCTGATGCCGAGCATGGCTCGGCACTACGGTTGGGCTTTGTCGGTAGAGCTTCTGCCGAGCATGGCTCGGCACTACCGGCAAGGCGAAGCTCAGCGCAACAACTCGCCTGCACCGCCGGCCAACAGCTGACGCGCCACTTCGCGCCCCAGCGCTTCCGGGTCACTCGCCGGGCCTTGCGCCTGCGCACGTACCGCGCGGCCATCGGCCACGCCGCCGACCAGGCCCTGCAACCAGAGGTCATCACCACGCCACTGCGCCAGACCCGCCACCGGTACATGGCAGCTGCCATCCAGCGCGCGGTTCATGGCCCGCTCCGCTTCCACGCAGCTGCGGGTGGATGCATCGTCCAGCGCCTTGACCAGATTGATGATGTCCGCAGCGTCCTGCCTGCATTCAATCGCCACCGCCGCCTGTGCCGGTGCCGGCAGCCATTGCGGGGCGACCAGGCGGTCACGAATGCGTGCGCCCAGTTCCAGGCGCTCCAGGCCGGCGCAGGCCAGGATGATGGCGTCGTATTCACCCGCATCCAACTTGGCCAGACGGGTATTGACGTTGCCTCGCAGGTCACGCGACGTGAGGTCCGGGCGCAATGCACGCAGCTGTGCCTGCCGGCGCAGCGAGGAGGTGCCGACGCAAGCGCCCTGCGGCAAGGCATCCAGCGACGGATAGGTGTTGGAAACGAAGGCATCGGCCGAATCGGCGCGGGTCAGGATCGCCGGCAGCACGAACGGTGCTTCCAGCTCCATCGGCACGTCCTTGAGCGAATGCACCGCGCAATCGGCTTCGCCGCGCAGCATCGCCAACTCCAGCTCCTTCAGGAACAGGCCCTTGCCGCCAATGGCGGCCAGCGAGCGGTCGAGGATTTCATCGCCGCGCGTGCTCATCGGCACAAGTTCCACCTGCAGGCCCGAGTGGGCCTGGCGCAGGCGGTCAGCAACGTGTTCGCTCTGCCACAGGGCAAGCGGGCTCTTTCGGGTGGCGATACGCAGGATGCTCATGCGGCCATTATCGCCGCTGCAAGCCCCGGGTCACAGCCGTTCCATCTCGGTCTTCAGCCCGGCAACGCAGCGGCGGCTGATTTCCAGCGGTTGCGAGACATCACGCAGCACCGCCTGCACCTGCCCGGCCGACGTGCGGCGGACTTCCTGCAGCCGATCGCGGGCGATCAGGCAGTTGCGGTGGATGCGGATGAAACGCCCGGAAAACTCGTCTTCCAGCGAGCGCAGCGATTCCTCGATCAGGTCCTCGCCACGCAGGTGGTGCACCACCACGTACTTCTCCTCGGCCTGCAGGTAGAGGATGTCCTCCACCGGCACCAGCCGCAGGCTGCCGCGCAGGCGCGCGCACAGCACCCGCCGCGCCTGGGTTGCTACTGCCGGCGCCGCGTTGGCGCGCCCGGCGATGAAGGTGCGGGCACGTTCCATCGCCGCGCTCAGGCGCTCGGCGCGCACCGGCTTCATCAGGTAGTCAATCGCCGCCGCCTCGAAGGCCGACAAGGCATGGGCATCGTAGGCGGTGCAGAACACCACCGCCGGGCGCGGTTCGAACCCGGCCAGGTGGCGAGCGACTTCCAGACCATCGATGCCCGGCATGGCGATGTCCAGCAACACCAGATCCGGCTGGGTCTGCGCGCAGACGTGCAAGGCCTCATTGCCGTTGGCAGCCTCGCCGACCACATCCACCTCCGCCAGCTCGGCCAGCAGCGCGCGCAGACGCTCGCGTGCCAACGGCTCGTCATCGGCAATTACTACCTTCACACCACTACCTCGCTCACGGCTCCCCAGTCGTGGCGACATGGTAGCCGGGTTCGCTGCACGCCGCCGTCAACAATCCGGCAACTGCGGCGCAGCGCACAAACCGATCACACCTGCGCGAAACGGGCCTGCAACCAGTCGCCCAGCGCGTGGATCTCTTCGCCGCAGACCTGGTGGGCCATCGAATAGCGATGCCATTCCAGGCCAAAACCCAAGGTCTTGAGCACCTGTGCACTGTGCTCGGCGATCTGCAGCGGAATCACCGGATCGGCGCTGCCATGGGCCATGAAGATCGGTTGGGCGATGGCGCCGTCCACCAGCTGCGACGGTGCAGCGTCCACTTCCGGCAGGTAGGTCGACAAAGCCACCAAACCCGCTACCGGCTCACTGCGCTTCAGGCCTGCGGACAGGATGATCGCCCCGCCCTGCGAGAAGCCAGCCAGAACGATACGGTTGGCGGGGATGCCACGCGCCTGCTCGCGGGCGATCAGCTCTTCCAGTTGCATAACCGACTCGGCGACACCCTTGGCATCGGCGCGGCTGCGGAAATCCATGCTGACGATGTCATACCAGGCACGCATCGGCATGCCGTTGTTGATGCTGACCGGGCGTTTGGGCGCATGCGGAAACACGAAGCGGATCGCCGGCCACTGCGGGCGCACCAGCTCGGGCACGATGGGCGCGAAATCATGGCCATCGGCACCCAGGCCATGCAGCCAGATCACCGACCATTCCGGCGACGCGCCGGTTTCCTGCTCTACTGTTTCCAGCATGTGTATGACTCCCAAAGACAGGCGGGAATTATGCCTGCCCGTCGGGCAGTTTGTAGGAGCGGCGTCAGCCGCGAAGCTGATGATGCTACCGGTTGGAGCCATGCTGGCGAACTGCACGGAGATCGCGGGCCAAATGGCCGCGCATTGCTACGGGCTCCGCGGCGCACGCCGCTCATAAAAAGTGCCATCCGGAGCCTTGTAGGAGCGGCGTATGCCGCGAAGCTGATGGTGCTACCGGTTGAAGCCAAGCCGGCGACCTGCGCAGAGGTTGCAAGCCAAATGGCGGCGCATTGCTATCGGCTTCGCGGCTTACGCCGCTCCTACAAAAGCCGCAGCCTTTAATCCTGCAGCGGTTCCTTCAACGCAGCCGCACGCAACTCAGCGGCACGCAGCAGCACCGGCGGTGGTGCGTTTTCTTCAGGGATGCAAAGCAGGCCATGCTTCCGCAGCCAGTCACCTGCCTTGCGCGATGAGGTCCATGCCACCACCGGCACCGCCAGCGCCATGCCAATCACCACCGGCGCCATCCATGCGGCCAGCGGCGGCGACACCATATAGGCAGCCACGCCCATCACCACGCCGAACACGCTCAAGCCACCATAACTGCGCAGCAAGTCGCGCACCGAGATGCTGCCGTCGTCGCGCTGCTGTGCATCCCAGCCAGAATCCTTGCCGGCCAACACTTCGGCAACACCACGCGACTGCACATACATCACCACCGGCGCCATCAGCGCCGCCAGCACGGTTTCCAGCAGCATCGAGATAAACGCGCGGAATGCGCCGCCACAACCGATGCGTTCCTTGCGCGAAGTCAGCATCGCCACATAGCCCATCAACTTGGGTGACAGCAGCGCAACCATGGTCACCACGAACACCCAGAACACGCCGTCCTGGTCCAGCCCGCGCCAGTAATGCGCCGGCGACATCCGCAGATTCAGATGTAATTCTTCCGCCAGATCAATGCCGCCGTGGATCAGCGGGATGGCGATGCCGATCAGCATCAACATCGCCCACATCGGCGCGGTGAAGTAATGGCCGATGCCGATCAACATATGCACGCGGTTGACCCAGTGCAGGCCCGGCGTCGCCACCACCTTGGAGTGCTGCAGGTTGCCCTGGCACCAGCGGCGGTCGCGGATCAGCAGATCGGTCAGGGTCGGCGGGCCTTCTTCGTAGCTACCGTGCAGGTAGGGCACCATGTGCGAGGCCCAGCCGCCACGGCGGATCAGCGCCGCCTCGACGAAGTCATGGCTGAGCACGTGGCCACCAAACGGCTTGCGCCCCGGCAGTTCCGGCAGGCCGGCCTGCTCGGCGAAGGCCTGGGTGCGGATCACCGCATTGTGACCCCAGTAATTGCTTTCCGCGCCGTGCCACCAGGCCACACCATAGGCCATCACCGGCCCGTACACGCGGCCACCAAACTGCTGCATGCGAGCGAACGCAGTGCGGCCACCGACCACTGCTGGCAGCGACTGGATCAGGCCGACAGTCGGATGGTTTTCCATCGCCGACACCAGCCGCACGATCACGTCACCGGTCATCAAGCTGTCGGCATCGAGGATCAGCATCTGCGGGTAGGCACCACCGAAACGCCGCACCCAATCGGCAATATTGCCGGCCTTGCGGCCAACATTGCTGGCGCGGCGGCGGTAATACAGCCGCTCGGCGCCACCAGTGGCCTCGACCAGGCGCGCGAAAACCTGCTCCTCGGCACGGCCAATCGCATCGCGGGTGGTATCGCTGAGCACGTAGAAATCAAAGTGCTCCAACTGCCCGGTAGCGGCCACCGACTCATAGATCGCCTGCAGGCCGGCCATCATCCGGCGCGGGTCTTCGTTATAGGTGGGCATCAACAAGGCGGTACGGCTGCGCAGCTGCGGCAGCGGCGTATCCGGGTAGATGCCGAGCTTGCGGCGGCCACGCAGCAGCGCCTGCAGCCCGGCCAGGCTGCTGACGAAGGACATCGCGATCCAGGCGAACAGCAGCACGAACAGGCCCAGCAGACAGGCTTCGAGCACGTTGATGCCGCCGTTGGACAGCACCCGCGCCATCAACCAGGTGGCGAGCAGCGTGGTCAGCGCGGTGCTGCCAAACACATACAGCCGGCGCAGGCCGATATTGGCCGGTGCGGTCTTTTGCCGCGGCACATGCAGCGAGCCAGTGCGCAGCGATTGCTCGGGCATGGGCAACGGGTGCTCGGCCGGCAATACCGCAATACCGGCATCCAAGCCATTGTTGGAGGTAACCTTGTTGCTCATTGCTTGCCCCGCTGCGCCATCTGCAGGCAGTCCTGGCGGCACACCTTGCCGTAACGCTGTTTGCTTGCGTGTTGCACCTGAATTCCTTGAAGGAGAAGCTGACCAGCCGGGGAAAACTAGAAGAACCAACCTAAACCTGCGGCAAACGAACCCTGCCGATCGCGATGCGGGAGCCCCCTCGAACCACCTCGCTGCAGGCGGCAACACCCCCGCCCAGGCCGCTCCAGGGCCAACCGCCGCAATCCCTTGAAGATATTGGCGATGGTGGAATTATCCACCATCAAATCGACAGGTACACCTTTGCCAGTCAGTTTGGCCGGGTTGCCAAAGACGCCTGACCGCGTCTCCCCGGGCATGGCACCCGCATGACGCCGACTACGCCAAACCTGCCCCCCCCCCGGCCTTCCAGCGGACACGGCAAGGTCAGCGCAGGCCCGGCGATACGCTCCAGGTGGCCAGGGAGCTGCCAACGCCACGGCTGCATTGCGCGAACACCACGGAAGCCCGGACACTTTCATATGTCGCTGCCATGCGCCCGGATTCCCGGCCAGGCCCGCCGCCAGCGTTGATGGCAGGTTGGCCATGCGCTGAGCAACCAGAACGCGGCCTGCTGAATTCGGCCAATACCCTCAGCGCAGTCCAACGCCCCAACACGCGCGCACACAACGCAGGCTAAATCCGCCGGTGCACGCAACGCGATCACAACATTGCGCTCACCTGACGCAAACCCGGCAATGCGCAGGCTGGGGCCGTCTGCAGCGACGCAGACGCCTCCGGAGACTGTTCGTGGACCGCAACCGTGTTGAAGGCACCAAACACGAAATCAAGGGTGCCATCAAGGAAGCTGCCGGGAAGATGACAGGCAACAAAGCCCAGCAGATGGCCGGCAACATGGAGAAAAATGCAGGAAAAGCACAGAAAGCAATGGGCAAGGCTGCAGACGAGGTAAAGCATCGACATTCATGACGAACGCATCACCCAGCAAGAACTGCTTCCGCAACGCATATAACCGGAGCCCGCAACACCCGGTATCACTGTGAAGCTTCAATGGCGCGACCGTGTGGAAGCCGGCCGCGCCATCACATCATCGTCCAGTCAAAGCCGAATCAAAGCGGGCGTTCGGACAACAGGCCGATGCGACGGAACCAGATTTCCAGCGGCACCGTCACCAGCGGCGGCACCGCCGCCAACAACGCCAACAGCACGGCCCACAGCGGCCAACGCAGCTTCGCCCAGGCGTACAGGCTGACCGCGACGTAGAACAGAAAGGCCAGGCCATGCAGGCGGCCGAACAGCCATACACCCAGCTCGGTGGTGCCGGTGCCGTACTTGAGCAGCATGCCGATCAGCAACCCGGTCCAGGTGACACCTTCAATCAGTGCAGCGGCGGCAAACAACTTGCCGGCGGGAGTCATTGGTTTGGCAGACATCGATTCCATCAGGGGTTCGAAAGAACAGCGATTGTAGACGGGAACGTCTCGCATCCGGGCACACTCAGATCCAACCGCGTCGCTTGAACCACAGCAGCGGCACCACGATGCTCAGCCCCACTGCGGCCAGCGCGATGGCGTAGCCGAAATGCCAATGCAACTCCGGCATCGATGCGAAGTTCATGCCCCACACCCCGACCAGCACGGTCGGCGGTATGCCGACTACCGAGGCTACCGCCATCACCTTCATCACCTCGTTCTGGTCCATGTTGATCAGCCCAAGCACGCTGTCGAGCAGGAATTCGTTGCGGTCGCCCAGTTGTTGCTCGAACTCACTCAGCGATGCCAGATCCTTGACCACCAGCTTGATCCGCTTCGGCGCATCAGCGCCGAACCAGTCCGGCGTGGCTTCATCCAGGTAATTCATCATCCGCAGCATGCCGTGCAGGGTGTTGTGCAGCGCACCGATGCGGCGCCCCATCATTCCAACCTCGTGCAGCATCTGCTCCAGCCTGCGTGAGGCGCGCTTACCTTTTGGGTTGTTGAAGGCCTGCCGCGAGAATTCGCTCATCGTGCTTTCCAGCGTTTCCAGCAGATCGGCCAGGCGGTCGACGATGTGCTCGATCATGCGCAGGAACAGATCAGCCGAGCCGTGGCAGGGATGTTTGCCCAGCTCCGCTTCCACACCTTCCAACGCATCGATGCGGTGCTCACGCTGTACCACCAGCGCATTGGGCGCGACAACAAAACCCAGCGGTCCGACAATATGTTCAATCTCGTACTGGAAGCGCGGCAGATTCAACACCAAGGCCTCGCCTTCCACCCGCACCCGGCTACTGAACTCGATCTCGCTGATCCCGGCACGGTCGGGAATACGGAACCCCACCTGCCGCGATGCCTGCCCCAGTTCCGCTGGCGTCGGTTGGCAGAGGTCTACCCATAACGACGCGGGGGCTGTGCCACCGGCTGCGGTGGCGAGGGTGCGGCATTGGAGCATGGCGTGATTCCGCTTCGGGACCAGCGTTCATCCTCGTCGCCAGCGCACCCCGAGTAAAGCCACAGGCAGCTCTGGCCTGCGACTGAGTCGGCAGCCACTGGCCCAGCAAGGCTGCGTCTGGCTGTTCGGGCAGGACCTTCTCCCACGGTTGCAAAGCGCGCCCGCCTTCACGCAAGCTCGCCTTTCCTTCAACCACCAGTCCAGCCATGCAAGACAACATCATCCAGATCATCCCCGCCGACGGCTGGGTAGCCGTATTCGAAGAAGCCGGTGACGAGAGCGCGCAGAGCCTGGTGTGCTTTGCGGTAGTGGAAGAAGCCGGCAAGCGCGCCGTGCGCCCGATGCTGGCCAACGGCAAGCAGATCAGCTTCGCCGACACCCTGCCCCACTTCGTCCGCGTCGAAGAAGCCGACGCATTCGAAGAAGAGGATGAGGACGAAGAGGAAGAGGACGAGGAAGAAGAAGACGAAGATGAAGAGGAGGAAGAAGAGGCGTAAGCCGCTTCTTCCAAGCTCGCATCAAGCAGCTACCTTGTGGGAGCAGCGCTGAAACTCCAACTGTAGTGCCGAGCCATGCTCGGCAGGGGCATTGCCGGTAAAGCCCCTGCCGAGCATGGCTCGGCACTACAGCCAGCTCCCTTCTGCTTAGGCAGCGATTTCACGCCCAGCCCGGCAGAAAGCCAACCAGCTGCGGGCCGTATTGCTCATCACTACAACCCGGTGGCGAAGCTGGCGCCGTCATAGCGCCCCTGGAAGGCCCCAATCGGCTTACCTGTCCAACGCTGCACTTCCGCATCCAACGCGCTGTACTCACTGCCACCGCGCTTGTAGGCATAGGTCCTCCCCAACTGCACGATTCGCGCGTTGCCGGCGCCAAACACCTGCCCCGGGTGGTAGCCCCCTACCAGCACCGCCTGCAGGTTGGCACCAGGCTCCACAGTCAGCACCCAGTTCACCGGCTCATAGGCGCTCAGCACCAGAATGGTGGGCACACTGGAACGACGCACGCGAACCTGGATGGACCCGGCCTGACGTTGAATGCCAACGCCGTGAACCCCGTTTGCGGCCTCGTATACACCCACTGCCTCGATCCGTGCGTTGCGCGCAAGCGCAGCCAGCGCGGGGGTGTTGGAACGTTGCTGCGCCGCCGGTACGGGCAGAGGGCTGCCAACGTTTCGCGCGGCCAGCGCTGCACGTGCACGCTGCACCAGCGCCAGATGTTCCGGCGACCCCGACGCTAGCTTTTCCGCCTCGCGCAGGCTGCTCTCCATTTCCGCAATCTCCTGCGCACGCGTGGCCAGCGCGGCGCGGCCTTCTGCTTCGAGCTGGGTGATGACGCTGCTGACACTCTGCGCTGGCAACAACGGTAGTTCCTGCAGCACCTGGATCTTGGTCTGGTCAAGAACGCCATTGCGCTGCAATGACGGAATGAAGATGAACTGCCTCGACAACAGCTTCGTCGCATCAACCTGTGCCAACGTCTGTTTGCTGAGCGAATACAGGTATTCGCGGCTTTCCCCCACGCCATTGCCAAGATAGGCACGCAGCAGCAACTCATCGCTGCGCGGCGTTGCCCACGCCGAACGAACCTGCAGCGGCTGCAATGGCAGGGCCTGCACCCGCCGGTCGGCAAGCACAAACTGCTTCAATTCGCCCTGTGCCAGCGCAACGTAACTGCCATCAATCGCCTCCAGCAGGTCGCCGTTTGCTGCGTTGAAATCCAGCGGTTGCTCGGACAGCAACTGCACTTCCCAGCCATTGCTGCCCTTCCGCAAGGCGATCTCAGCCAAACGGCGAGGTGAAAACACAAGATAGTGATTCGGCTTGCCTGGTACCGGCACTACCTTGTCCACCGCTACAGCATCAAGTGGAACAGGCAGATGCTTTCCCCCGGCGGCATCCAGCAGCACAACCGCCGAGCGCCGTTGCGCATTCCGCTTGCTGCGCTCGCTGAAGATTGCGCCAACGCCCTCAACCCACTGAAAGCGTCGTGGTTGCACTGCGTAGCGCGCGATCACCTCACCCGACTCGGTCTCCCTGACCTCGGTGCCACCATCATCCGTAGCGACCGCGACCAAACGACCATTCGCCGACAGCGCACCGCCGCCCAGGCGCCCGTCGGTTTCCGAAAGCACCTTGCTGGTCTGCATGTCGACCAGCCGATACTTGCCATCCGCCTCCAGAATCATCACGCCGGCCTTGGCCGCGAAGGTCGCTTGCCGGACGCTGACATCACTGCTGATGAAACTGGCTGGCGGGCTGGAAACTGCCCGCAATGGCGGCGCCGTCAGCAGGACAGCCATGCGCTGCAGCACCAACCACTCATCCAAAGCGACATCACTATCAACGAAGCAGGTGCTGCCAGCCAGATCGTCGCGCACGCTGTCGCTGCTGGCGAACAGCGAGACCTTGTAGTCCTTGCCACACTCGCTTGCACGTTGCAGCAATCGATCCTGATACGTCTGCTCAAAACCAGCAGCGTCCTGCCCCAATGCCTTCAATTGCGCTTCGAGCCGCTGTTTGCTGGCAAGCACCGCACTGCCCGGCGGTATCGCGTCGTTGATACGCGCTTCGTTGGACTTTCCAAGATTGCCGCAGCTTGCCAGACCGGCAGCCACAGCCAGTACCGCCAACACCTTCAAGACCCGTTCCATGTCGCCCCCGGTTGGATGCTCGCGCCCGCGTCCTTCGCTGGCCTGCCGGGCGATGTTAGTACGCCACCCGCCACGGCGGAAGCTGACGGCCCGGTCTTACGTTGTGGCCGGCTGCCGGTGGAATCCCCGCGTTTCGCGACGCACCTCGCTCCCACCAAACCAAGTCAATTGCCAGAGCCGAGCCATGCTCCGCCCAGCTCCACCTGTAGTGCCGAGCCATGCTCGGCAGACGCTTCAAATGTAGTGCCGAGCCATGCTCGGCAGAGGCGTCACCGGGAAATCCCCTGCCG